>JAGYOX010000045.1 GCA_018399235.1 Desulfobacterales bacterium
GCCCTCTGTGGAAATCACCTTTGACGATATTGAAGCCTTGAAAAAAGAAAAGGCCGAGCCTGATAGCGAAGAAGATAACGAATCGGTGGCGATTGACGATCTTCTTAATAATAATCTGGATGATGATGAAGCTTCGGAAGACAGTAACAGTGATAACGATAATGATAATGATAATGATAATGATAATGATAATAACAATGGCTCCGAAATAGATAAAGACGCGCTGGATTTGTTTGACAATGAAGATGACGACTCGGATGATGATACCGATAAATAACCTTCGATTTAGACCGATATACATCGAGTCGCAGATAAAGGAAATTTGAATGAATTTAGAAACAAAAGAGCAGGTCCTGGAAAGACTGATAAATCAACCGAAACCCATATGCCCTCACTGCGGCAAGGAAATGCAGCTTTGGGAGGTCCCGCCTGTAGCTTTTGCCGATGGCCTGGGGTGGGATTCACCCTACATGTATGTCTGTTTTAATAACGATTGCCCCTTGTATGTTAACGGCTGGGAAAACCTGTGGGAAAATTACGCTCAACACGCTTCCTATCGTTGCATCAAAAGCCCCAATGACGATATTTTTGAGGCCATGCCGGTATTCAGCTCAATTGGCGGGCAGGGACAGGTGATCGATGAGCAGGTTATGGCTGAACAGGAAGCCTTAAAAGAAAACATTAAAAAGGGATTTTCCATTCTGGCCGAATGCTATGTCTCCAAAGACGAAGTGACAGTCATTCAACTGCTGATGGATGCGTCTCAACCGGCCCGCGTCAGGATAAAAGCGGCCGAAATGGCAGGAGATTTAGGTAATCTGGAAGCAATTGAACTGATTAACAATCATAAGTTCGGCAACCCCCTGCTCCAGGAAAAAGCGGATAAAGCAGTTGAAAAAATTCATGAACGCCATTTTACCCGTGAATGTCCGTTTTGCGCCGAGATCATCAAAAGACGGGCAAAAATCTGCAAGCACTGCGGCAGGGATGTGTCCGGTAAATAGGCCTTAAGGCGGGCACGCCGGTTTATGGGGGTCGATTTCCTCGATAAACGCTTGTGTTTTTTTGTTTTCAAATTTAATGTGAATTGAGTAATCATCGAACGCCATGGATTGGATCGCAATAATGGTCATCTTTTCGTTGATTGACCGGCACTCCCCTGTTTTAAGAGGGACTTCGAAACTGACCAATATTCGTCGGCCGAGGAGCAGGCGAAGGGTTTCCTCTTTGGAGCTTTTAACCAAAAATGACAGGCCACCGGCTGAAATATCGGAAAATTCCCCTTTATAAGCTTTCCCCATAGGCTTGTCAGATTTATCAAGCAATTGAAATGAGAGCCGGCCTGTCAATTCCATCCTTTTGTCCGATCGGCGCTCCATTTTCTTATTTTCCAGGCCCTTCTTCACCTGATCTTTTTGGGTGCTGTATTCGTATAACTTGACTTCAAGCGCCGGGACATCCTTTTTCCATTGGTTCAGCACGCTATTTTCCAAAAAACTGACTTTAACCCGGCTGGACGCGTTCATTGATACCGTGCAAACAGTTGCAGAAAAAAACGGTTCCTGGCCGATGATATCACCGGAGGAAAGCGTCTTGAAAAGGACCTCGGTATTCCCTCGATTGTATAACGCATTAACTTCGCCTTTTAGGATAAAATAAAGGCATTTGCTTATCTGGCCCTGCTCTATAATTATTTCACCCGATTCAAAAATAGCAGGCTTCATAGAGTAATACAGGGCGTTGGCTTCAGCAGTAGTCAGTCGACCATACAAATCCGACCACAACTCAAGATGCTCCGGATCCAAGGTCTCACTTTTTTCCGCTTCGATAATTTCGTTGGCCCGAACGATTTCTATCAACGCCATGGAATCGACTTCATACATCTTACTATGCAGGGCTTCGGCTTTTTCAAAGTTTTTCTCCTTGGCGTATTCAGCAATCAAATCATACAATAATTTAATTGCGGATTCCGTGTCGTTCTTTGTCACATACTCATCTACCATGGCTTCTTGCTGTGAACGGTCGGTTGCCTGCATTCAAACCCTCCTATTATGTATCAATTCCACCGTTAATTTGGATTCATTGACGGGGTATCACGGTCAACGCCTTGGTCGCCGCTGTTTTAACTTTCGGCCCATAGGATTTGATTCCCCAAAAACCCCTGGTTCGAGCAATCTTTTCCAAAACCGGCTTTGCGTTGGCATCCCCCATCCGGGCCAAAGCTTCACATATTTTGGCATTAATCTCCGCCTTAGCCTCTTTTGAGGCACCGAGGCTGCGATTTTCAAGGGACATTATCAAATAAGGCAGAGCTTTTTTATAATTCATTAGCCCAAGCACTGAAACAATAACCGGTTTCACCTCATCATAAACGTCATCCAACCGGTTTAACAGCACCCGACCGGCTTTATCTCCTCCAATGTTTTGAATGGCAAGCACGGCTTCCCGCTGAATGCGGAAATCATCTCCTTTCAGAAACCGTTCCAGAATCTCCATATGCTCGCTGTTTCCGATCCGGCCAAGCAGCAGCAGCAGGTTGCGGATATAATACCACGGGCCTTCCTGATTCAACCGTTCAACAACCGACGGCAACGCCGAGTCGCCTATCCGGGTAACAACCTGAATAATACGGCTTCTTTCCGACCGGTTGTGGCTGTCTCGCAACCGGTCCAACAGTCGCTCAATGGTCGTCGTTCCTAAAATAACAAGGCTGTATATATCAACCTCGTCCTTTTTTTTCTCTTCGCCGCTTTTTTCTTTCAGCAACAGATCTAATATATCGTCTGTAGCCAAATTTTGCAACATATTCGCAGCCAATGCCTGAATGGCTTGGTCTTTGGTTAAGTTTCCGGCTTCCAGCAATTGATAGGCCTCCAGAATAGGGACGGCCGCCTCCGTTTGATCCTGCCGAATCAGTGCTTCAGAAACCCCCTGCAGCTGGCGGGTGATTGTCTCGAACGCTTCAGTGATTTCGGCTTCTTGCTTGACCCATTCCGAAAGCTTTTTGGACCACTCTATTCGTTCCGCCAACCTACCGCTTGATGCCATATAATCATCCATTTCGGAGATCATCTCGGCGGCTCCGGTTTTGACCGCCGGATCGTTACTTTCAAGCCCCTCCAAGAGCCGATCAAACAACGCATTAATCGTTGACTCCCGGCCGCCTTCCATTAGCTTTTCAACCGTTTGGCTGATCCCTTTCATTAGTGTAAGCTGGGGCAATACATCCATATCCCCCTTCAAAAGCCGGTTAAGCCCGGTTTTTATTCGCTCGGCTGGCGAATCGACATCCTCTGTCGATTCTGTAGATTTATCCCCCTGCTGCTCAACTCCTTGTTGGGTTTTTCCTGCGGTTTTCAGCAGTTCAAGGCTCTGTTGAAGGCTTTCTTTCCTCTCCTCCGGCACCCTGTCGATTAACTGTTCAACCCGCTCATAAAGCCGGTTAAAAGTCTCCTCATCCAGGTTATTGGCCAACGCTTCGTTAAACTGAACGTCAAACACCCTGTTCAGATTCTGGGTTAAAAGGCTAACCAAGACCTCGTCTTCCATTTTAGCCATGGACTTAATAATGGCTTGCGAGATTTCCTGCCGGTTTTCCGAAGAAAACGCCTTCAGGCTATCGATCAATTTTGAGAGTTGGCCTGTAAGCCCCGCCCCCCCGCCTTCACCGGCGGCTACCGCCTGCTTAACCCCCGCCTGAAAGACTTGGGTTAACCACTCTGGCTGCTCGGCAAGCTCTCGCAGGATCTGCTTTGCCTCCTCTGATATCGCTTTGTCACCAAAAACCGCTTGGGCGATTTCTTCATCTGAGATATTCATCCCGGATAAAATGCTTTGGTCAGCATCCCGCTCTATATAAATTTTTTCATCGATTAAAATATGAATAATTTTTCGTTTGGCCATCAATTCCTTTAGATGGACCGCATCTTCCTGATCATCCGCCGATTTACCGAGCAGTTGCACAAAATCATTGAGTTCCGCCGCCGTCACCCCTTGCTCAAATGTCAGGCTTTTAATGCCTAACGTCAGAAGCATAGTTAAAAAGGATTGAATCTGAGGCTTTTTCTGTTCTTTTTCCGAAAACGGCTCGCCCTGGATCAATAATTTTTTTTCAGACTCCGCGTAAATAATCGATGTCTCAGCCTCGAGAAGGGCTTCCAGTGAACTGTTCAGCCGGTTGATAGAGGTTTCTATTAATGAACTCGTCGGCGGATACAAACGGACATTTGTAATCGCCGCATTCATGTGGTTAATCAGCTCAATCACCTTATTTTCAACCTGTACTTCCGGCATGATGGGTTTAGTTTAATTCTTCATTCATCATCGCGGGGTTTCTGTTGCACATTGCGCTGCACATTAAGATTCATGCTGTCATAGGACTTAAATATGATTTTTTCCCGCTCACGACGGTCTTCCAGAATAGGTGCCGGGACATAGGTCTTTAAAAACTTCTTGGCCGTCTCATATGATGGTATTTGGTTTAACCCTTCGCCAATTTTTTTTCGATTCACCGCATCATAGACCACTGCGGTTTTCCCATCTGAAGCCACCGCATAGGGGACCAGCTGTTCAGCCATAATACGGGCGGCTGTTATTACTTCCTTTTCCCTGGAGTCAAGTGAGCCGGCCGCACATTTAATCACCATAAACGGCCTATCTTGAACGGTTAGGACTATATCCAGCTGGGTATGATAGGGCTCACCCGCTACCTCCAGCGTTAACTCAACGTCAACCCCCATACTTGACAGCGGATATCCCAGTTGCTCATACAGATATTTCTCAACTTTCTGCCGGTGGGGTTCGGTTCCAATATCCGGAATTTTTCTGCCGGTGGCAAAATCGGTTATCGTATCATAGGGTTTTTGAACATCTGATGGCATGGATCACCTTTATAATCTAATCTAATAAACTATGCTTGGGGTTCAATCAAGCTTTTGCCCGTCATTTTTTCCGGCTTGTCAATATCCAAGATTTCTAAAATCGTGGGCGCAATATCGCCCAAAACACCGGGGCGAAGCCTTGCTTGCCGAAATTTACTGTCATCATTTGAAACCAGAATTAACGGAACCGGATTTAACGTGTGGGCCGTATGCATTTGGCCATTTTCATCCGCCATTTTCTCTGAATTCCCGTGATCGGCTGTGACCAGCACGGCATATCCCTTATCAAGAGCAGTTGTCACCACTTTTTCAACGCATTTGTCCACCGCCTCGCATGCCTTGACTGCAGCATCCATAATTCCGGTATGTCCTACCATATCAAGGTTGGCAAAATTAAGGACAACCAAATCATATTTCTCCATCATTAAATAGGAAACCACCTGGTCTGCTACCTCGTAGGCGCTCATCTCCGGCTTTTCATCATAGGTGCCGACTTCGCGCGGGGAAGGTACTAAGTGACGGTCTTCATTGGCAAATGGGGTTTCTTCGCCACCGTTAAAAAAATAGGTGACATGGGCATACTTTTCAGTTTCAGCGATTCGGAGCTGATTCAGCCCCTGATAGCTTACCACTTCTCCCAATATTTGATCCAGATGAACCGGCGGAAAGGCGACGGGCAGGGAAAAGCTTTCATCGTACTGGGCCATGCAGACGTAGTCACAAAGGGTCGGCACAACCTTTCGATCAAATTCCTTGAATTCAGCCTCGGTAAAGGTCCGCGTAATTTGCCGCGCCCGGTCCGGCCGGAAGTTGAAAAAAATCAGGCCATCATCGTCTTTTACCGTTGTCAATGGGTTGCCGGCATCATCGGTGACCACCACGGGCTCCACGAATTCATCCGTTTCTCCACGGCTGTAGGCGTTTTTAACAGCATCTACCGGATCGGATTCGGGTGTCCCCGCTGCCTCGGTATAAAGCTGATAGGCTTTTTCCGTCCGCTCCCACCGCGTATCCCGGTCCATGGCATAAAACCGGCCGCAGATGGAGGCGATCTGGATACCGGGTTTATTGTTAATATGCCGCGCCAATTGTTCGATATAAGTCACACCGCCGTCCGGTGGAGTATCCCGTCCATCCAGAATGGCATGGATATATACGTTCGAAATCCCTTTCTTTTCGGCCATATCAATTAAGGCAAAAAGATGGGTCAATTGGCTGTGGACCCCGCCATCCGAGACCAGACCCATAAGATGCAGCGCCGACTGCTTCTCCATAACCATGTCCATGACCGCGTTCAACGCTTCATTTTCAAAAAAGGACCCGTCCCTTATGGCCATATCGATACGCAGGAGGACCTGATAGACAACTCGTCCGGCACCGAGATTCAAGTGTCCCACCTCGGAGTTTCCCATAATCCCTTCAGGCAGACCCACGGCCTCGCCGGAGCAGGCCAGATGGGTGCCGGGATAATTGGCCATTAGATGATCCAGAAACGGGGTGTTTGCCACTGATACGGCGTTGGTTTCCCCGGGTTCATCAATTCCCCATCCGTCCAGAATCATTAACATGCATCTCATCTATGTTGTCGCTCCATCGCCTTGGTCCTCACCCGGTTGTTCTTCAATAAAAGATTCGACCGGCAGGCGGCGGGCATCCGCCCAAAGGCTTTCCAGGTCATAAAACTGCCGGACCGGTTCATAAAACACATGAATAACCACCTGGCCGTAATCCAGAAGCGCCCAATGACCCTCCTTGAGCCCTTCAACATATAACGGCCGAATACCATTGTCCTTCAGATAACGCCGGATATGGTCCGCTATCGCCGAAACCTGGCGGTTAGACCGGCCGGTGCACAGCATAAAAACATCGGCAAGCGTCGTCAATTCCCGGACATCCAGCAAAAGCAAATCCCTGGCCTTTCTTCCCAGTGCAGCTCGAACATACAAATTTAATGGGACATCCAGGTCTTCAAGTGTCATGGCTATAAAGATCCTTTGATAGAATATAAGCCTCCACCGTATCTGTCACCAAATATTTGATCGAATTCTGTTGCCTGGCCAACGCCCTAATTTTGCTGGATGAGATGGCCAACGGTGTGACCTCAAACATATAGATCGGCTGTTTGGTATCGTGCACCAGGCACATCTCGTCCGGCCGGGCTTGATACCCCTTGTCCACATGCAGGCGGGCATGTTCCAACATGGTATCAAATCTTTTCGACGGATCCGATTCAGGTTCCTGCGGCCGTGTCATTACGATTAGGGGTATCGCTTCAAAAAGCGCTTCATAGGCTTTCCAGGTGACGATTTCAAAAAATTGATCCATACCGATAATCAGGTAATACGCCGTGTTTTCCTGCTTTCCGCCCTGGAAAGCCGTTACTGTATCAATAGTATAGGAGCGCCCCTGGCGCCTAATTTCAACATCCGATATCTCAAATCCCGGATTTGAGGCTATCGCCAGATCAATCATTTCTTTGCGGTCCTGGGCATCGACCAGTCCGGTGGTATCCTTGTGCGGGGGCAGAGCGGCCGGGATAAAATAAATGCAATCCAGGTCAAAGCCATTTTTCACTTCTTCGGCAACCCGAAGATGGCCTACATGAATTGGATTGAATGTTCCACCGAATAATCCTACACGCTTCACCATCTACTCCGTTAGGATCGTAATTGGCCGTTTCCGCGAACCACAAACTTGGTCGTGGTCAACTCGTTAACCCCCATGGGTCCATAGGCATGAAGTTTTGAGGTGCTGATCCCCATTTCAGCCCCCAAACCAAGTTCACCGCCGTCATTGAATCGCGTGGACGCATTGACCAGAACCACCGAGGCATCCACCTCCCGCAAAAACCGTCTGGATCGTTGATAGTCTGAGGTAACAATCGCCTCGGTATGGTTGGAGCTATAGGCCGCAATGTGGGCCATGGCTGCGTCCATATCATCAACTACCCTTACCGCAAGGATTAAATCCAAATATTCCGCATACCAATCAGCCTCCTCGGCCGGCTTGGCCGCACTCACAATTTTACAGGTTTCCGGACACCCCCGGAGCTCAACACCCGCCTGCACAAATCGTTCGGCCATTTTTGGGAGAAATTCCGGTGCCGGAGATTGATGGATCAAGAGGGTCTCCATGGCATTGCAGACGCCGGGGCGCTGGACCTTGGCGTTAAGACAGATTTCTTCCGCCATGTAAAGATCCGCCGATTTGTCCACATAAACATGACAAACCCCTTTATAATGCTTTAATACCGGAATTTTGGAGTTTTCAGCCACAAACCGAATCAAACCCTCTCCACCGCGAGGGATAATAAGATCCACAGTTTCCTCCTGCTGAAGCAGGTGATTAACGGCTTCTCGATCCCTGACAGGAACAATCTGAACGGCTGTTTCCGGAAGGCCGGACGCAGAAAGGGCTTTGGCGACCGTCTCCGCTAAAGCCCGATTGGAGTTTAAGGCTTCCGAGCCGCCACGCAATATAACGGCATTTCCGGCTTTCAAACATAAGCCGGCGGCGTCAATAGTTACATTTGGGCGGGATTCATAAATAATGCCGATTACTCCCAGAGGAATCCGCATGCGGCAGACTTCAAGCCCATTGGGCCGGATCCATGTCTCGCTGGTGGTGCCCACCGGATCGGTGAGCTGCACAACTTCCCGCAAGCCTTGAACCATACCGGAAATGGTGCCGTCCGTCACGGTCAGTCGATCGATCATCGCCTTTGAAAGACCGCTTTCTCTTGCCGCAGATACATCCTTGGCGTTTTCCGATTTGATCCGCTCCGCATCCGCCTCCAACTGATCGGCGATTTTTAAAAGGGCGGCATTTTTCCTATCCGTCGGGCAGCGGGAGAGATCCCCTGCTGCTGACTGGGCTGATTTTGCCATTTCAAGAATCGTCGTTTCTACTGACATTTGTCCTTCCCTTTTATTTAGGGTTACATTGGTCAAGTACCGTTAAATTATCCCGGTGAATCACCTCATCGTAGGGCTTATGGCCGAGCCTATCCTTGATCTGCTTGGTGTTGCACCCCTTTATTTTCTTTAAGTCCCCGGCGCTATAGTTAACCAGCCCAACGGCCAGTCGCTTGTCATTTATATCCATTAATTCTACTGGCGCGCCTACCCCGAAATCCCCGGTCACATCTATAATTCCACCGGCAAGCAGGCTCTTTCCTTTCTCCCGGATAGCAAGGGCCGCGCCCTCGTCAATTTTTATGCCGCCTTTGGGTTTAACCGTAAACCCGATCCAGCATTTCCTGTTGGATAACCGGTCCCTGGCCGGAACAAAAAACGTCCCCCTGGCTTTGCCGCTGAACAATTGTTCCAGGATGTCCGGACGCTTTCCATTTGCTATTATCATGGGGATTCCAGCAGTCATAACCTTCCTGGCCGCCTGTATTTTGGCCATCATACCGCCAGTGCCCAACGCGCCGGGAATATCGCCGGCAATTTTTTCAATGGATTTGCTGATGTTGCCGACCTCGTCGATTAATTCCGCATTTTTATGGGTTCGCGGATCAGCCGTGAACAGACCGTCGATATCGGTTAAATTGATCAGAATATCCGCGTTCATCATCAGGGTAATAAGGGCCGAAAGGTTATCATTGTCCCCAAATTTAATTTCTTCGACCACGACCGTGTCATTTTCGTTGATAATCGGCAGTACCTGCCAGGATAAAAGTGTATACAGGGTGTTCCGGGCGTTTAGATACCGACGTCGGCTGCCGCTTAAATCGTCACTGGTCAGAAGTACCTGAGCCACTTTCCGCCCGTATCTGGAGAACGCATTTTCATAGGCCAGGATCAACCCGGCTTGCCCCACAGCGGCCATTGCTTGGCGCTTGGGGATCTCATCCGGCCGGCGGGCCAGTCCGATCTTTTTCTGACCTGATGCCATGGCCCCCGAAGATACCAGTATCACCTCTATGCCCTTGCGGAACAACCGGTTGATTTGATCGCTCAGGGCCTCAATGACGGAAATATTAAGCCCATCAGGACCTGTCAACACGTTGCTGCCAACCTTGATAACAAGCCGGCGAGCCGCTCGGAAATGCGCCTCTCTATTAGTCATCAGCTTTTAATCCATTGATTGCTTCATTTAAACGATCAATTAACGCGGAAACATTGCGGCCGGTATATGCCGAAATCGTCATGGCCGGATAATCTGTAAAGTGCTTGAGAAATCGGTCCGCATTTGCCTGTGCCTCAGGCAGATCTATTTTATTCAATACCACAATCTGCGGTTTCTCCATAATTTCCGGGCGAAAACCGGCAATCTCTCGATTAATAGCCTTATATGCTTTTAGGGGATCATCAGGGTCGATGGCCGCCGCATCGATTAAATGAACAAGCATCCGGGTACGCTCCACATGCTTGAGAAACTTGTCCCCCAAGCCGGCACCATTGTGGGCGCCTTCAATTAATCCAGGGATGTCTGCGACAGCAAAAGGCTCTCCGCTGTCTGGGGTGACGATACCCAGCGTTGGGGTGAGTGTGGTGAATGGATAATCTGCAATTTTGGGTTTTGCTGATGAAAGCCGGCTGATCAATGTCGATTTTCCGGCATTGGGGTAACCGATAATCCCGGCATCCGCCAAGAGCTTTAATTCTAACTGCAAAGAGTGGGTTTCACCGGGAAGTCCGGATTGGGCATGGCGCGGGGCCCGATTCGTAGAGCTGACAAAGCGCCTGTTTCCCCTGCCGCCGGCCCCGCCTTTGGCGATGACGACGGCATCGTCCGGTTCTGTAAAATCTTTGATCAGTTCTCTGGTCTCAACATCCCGGACAATGGTTCCCGGCGGGACCTCGATAACAACATTTTCCCCGTTTTTACCGGTTTTCTGTTTTCCCTGGCCAGGGGCACCGTTTGCCGCCTTGAAGTGTTTTTTATAGCGGAATTGATATAATGTGCGCCGCCTTTCGGACGTCTTTATAATGACATCTCCGCCCTTACCGCCGTCACCGCCGTCCGGCCCCCCTTTGGGAACATATTTTTCCCGCCTGAAGCTGACACAGCCCGGACCGCCTTTTCCGGCACTGACATGAATTACGGCCTCATCGATGAATTTCACACGGCGTAAACACTGACCCGTTTCTTGGACCGGCCCAGTCGTTCATAAGCGACCTTGCCGTCAATTTTTGAAAACAGGGTATAGTCTTTTCCCATGCCGACATTTTGCCCTGGATGAATTTTAGTGCCTACCTGACGGACAAGAATGTTGCCGGCTTTTACAGGCTGCCCCCCGTATCGTTTCACCCCGCGATGCTGGGCGTTGCTGTCCCGGCCGTTCTTTGAACTGCCGCCTGCTTTTTTATGTGACATGGCTTAAAACTCCTTAAGTCTATCATTGACTGATACTGTCAATTTGAACTGCGGTAAACGGCTGACGATGGCCCTGTTTACGCTGATATCGTTTCCGGCGCTTATACTTAAACACAAGAACCTTTTTCCCCTTTCCCTGCTCTACAATTCGGGCATTCACAGAGGCATTTGCCACCGTGGGCTCACCAATGGTAAGCGCTTTCCCGTCAGATAAAAGAAGCACCCTATCAAACGAAAACGTCTCGCCCACATTCCCCGGGACTTTTTCAATCCGCAGAACATCCCCTTCTTCCACCCGGTATTGCTTACCACCTGTGGCAATAACCGCATACATGATTTATATCCTCCAATACATATATTTATCTATAAGCTATAAAAATAAAAAATAAATTATTAAATTGTCAATAAAAAATAAAATAAAAAGGGTTCATTCGAAAAGAATGAACCCTTTTGAATATGTTTAGGGGGCTATTTATTCCCCAACTTCCTGCTTTACTCCCACAACGACCTTATACAGAATCGTCAGGATTAGAAATCCGGTGGCATATACCGCAATGGTAATGGCAATTTCCGGAATGGTGGGAACATATTCCCGGACATGGTGCAGGGGATTGGGGATAAAACCGCCGGAGATCATACCAAGTCCCTTATCTATCCAGATACCGACAAAGATGGCGATACAGGCAATCCCCAGAACCACTTCGTTTTGTCTGGCTGCGGGAATCACCAGCAGTGTGATGGCCGCAAGCATGAGAAAAATTGAAGTCCACATCCAGGGGACCAGCACGCCATGGCCATGCAGGCCAAAAAACAAATACTGAAGATGGGCGGTATGCTCCGGAATCTGGCTGTATATAGCGACAAACACCTCACAGAGAAAGAAGAAGACGTTGGCGATAGCCCCATAAGTGACGATCTTGGCCATAGTCTGAATCTGATCCCGTCCCGCATCATATTTTGCAAAGCCTCGAACGATAAAGGCCAGAATGATAAGAAAAGCCGGACCCGCAGCAAACGCAGATGCCAAAAAGCGGGGGGCCAGAATAGCAGTCAACCAGAATCCCCGCCCTGGAAGACCACAGTAAAGAAATGCCGTTACCGTATGAATACTGATCGCCCAAGGAATAGAGATATAAATCAGGGGCTTGACCCACTGCGGGGGCGGTACGGAATTTCTTTCCGCGTCCAAAACATTCCATCCGATCACTATGTTTAAGAACAGATAGCCGTTCAACACAACCATATCCCAAAACAGCATCGAAGAGGGGGTGGGATGGATCAAAACATTAAACAGCCTCATGGGCTGACCAAGGTCGGCAATAATAAAAAGCAGGCACATGATCACCGAGGACACCGCCAAAAACTCCCCCAACACCGTAATTCTGCCAAACTTTTTATAATCATGCAGATAATAAGGGATCACCAGCATGACAGCCGAAGCCGCCACACCGACCAGGAAGGTAAACTGAGCAATGTAAAAACCCCAGGACACATCCCGACTCATACCGGTAATACCCAGCCCAAAGGTCAGCTGGCGCAGATAAAATCCAAAACCAACCCCAATAACCGCAAGCAACGCCAGCAGCCAAACCCAATAGCCCTTACTTCCTTTAAACGCGCTTTCAAGCATAGTCATCTACCTCATATAATGTAATAAACCGAAGGATTCGTGCCCAGGTTCTGTTTGCGTCGAATCGCGTAGTTTTCCCGCAGAACCTTACGGATCTCAGAGCTTGGATCTTCGAGATCACCAAAGACCAAAGCCCCCTCTGACACCTCAACACAGGCCGGCATTTTGCCTTCTGCCAGACGCTCCGCACAGAAATTGCATTTTTCCACCACCCCTTTCATCCGGGTGGGAAAATCCGGATTTTCCTTTTCAATCGCCGGCCGGGGGTCCCTGAAGTTGAAACTCCTGGAACCATAAGGACATGCCGCCATGCAGAACCGGCATCCAATACAGCGGTGAAAATCCATCATAACAATACCGTCTTCACGCTGGAAAGTCGCCTTGGTGGGGCATACCTGTACGCAGGGGGGGTTGTTGCACTGGTTGCACAAGGCCAGAATAGGCAAATTATCCAGTCGATCAGCCAGATATTCATCATGCTTCATCGGAAAGACATGCTCAAAGTCGTCTTCCCAAAGCCACTTGATGGTATGCCTTTCATTGTCATGATTCGGAACGTTATGGGCCTTATGACAGGCATCGATCATCTTCTCACAGAGGCTGGGGGTTAACTTTCGGGTATCAATCACCATACCCCATCGCTTAGCCGTAAGGGCCTTGTTGGTGTCTTTATAAAGCGGCGCGGATGCTCCTTTTGTCGCCGTTGCCGGCCCCGGCATCAGGCTCGTCAAAGTCGATATACCCCCCAGTCCCAAGGCTGAAATCCCTGCGAATTTCAAAAAGCTTCGTCTTGTATCATCCATTACTCTTTCTCCTCCGGATAGGTATGGCAGTCCCAGCAGTAGGGATCAACAGATGCATAGTCATGGCACTTGTCACAAAATTTTTCCTTGTTGGAATGGCAATCTATGCATGTGTTGGAAAGGCTTGCCATATATTCCTTGCCGCTTGCGTTTACATACAACCGCTTTCCGTCGCGAACGACCGTATCCCGCCATTCATCCAGTATCTGCATATGTTCTTTACGCATATAGGCAGTCTCTTCCACACACTTGTCCGCTTTTTTAGCCTTCTCGGTCAGCTCAGGCTCGGGTGCCTGCGTTGCAGCCCCGTGATTGTACCAGAAGGGAAATGTAAACACGGCAACGAAGATGACCAGTCCGACGATGATTTTTCCCTTATCCTTCATCCGCTTCGTCCTCCTCTTCCTTCAGGGATTCGAACCGCAGATCGGTGGTTCGTTCTTTTTCCCCATCCATTATCAAGGCATTGGCCACCAGTTCGTGGATGCCGGTTGTGCCCACCTCTGGCACCCAGTATTCCATCAGCGGCGGAAACGCAGCCCTGTCAATAGCGCATATACAGGCCAGCATATTCACCCCGTATTTATCATGGACATGCTTTACCGCATTGGCCCGCGGAAGCCCCCCTCTTAACCGCAGATCCATCACTTCCTCAGTATTTAAGCCCGATCCGCTGCCGCAGCAAAAGGTCTTCTCCCGGATGGTGTTTTCCGGCATCTCATAAAAATAATTACATACATTTTTAATTACATAGCGAGGCTCCTCCAAAAGCCCCATGGCACGGGCCGGGTTACAGGAATCATGATAGGTGACCTTGAACTTGTCGTTCCGGCTCGGATCAAGCTTCAGTTTGTTGTGGCGAATCAGATCCGCTGTAAATTCAGTTATATGTACCATTTTCGTGGATTTGGCGTTATCGAACACGGTTCCTGTAATCGGGGATTTCGGCACTTCCAGAAAATCGGCCGGTCCGTTCATGGTGTCCATATACTGGTTAATCACCCGCCACATGTGGCCGCACTCACCGCCAAGAATCCATTTGACGCCCAGCCGCTTGGCTTCAGCATACATCTTGGAGTTCAACTTTTTCATGGCATCCGAGGATGTAAACAGACCAAAATTTCCGCCTTCCGATGCATAGGTGCTTAGGGTGTAGTCCAACCCCAAGGCTTCAAACAGCATCAGATAACCCATGAACGTATAGGTCCCGGGGTCGGCAAAGTAATCGCCGGACGGAGTGATAAATAGAATCTCGGCGCCTTTTCGGTTAAAGCTCGGGTTGAGTTTCAAGCCGGTGATCTCTTCAATATCATCACAGAAAAACTCTACCATCTCCTTGAAGGCATGGGGCTGAATACCTAAATGGTTGCCGGTTCGGAAACAATTGGCCACCGGCTCCATGATCCAGTTGATATTGAGCCCGAGAAGATTAAGAAGCTCCCGGCCCATCATGGTCACTTCCGCTGTATCAATCCCATAGGGACAGAAAACCGAGCAGCGTCGGCATTCCGAACACTGGTAGAAGTATGCGAACCATTCCTTAATAACCTCTTTGGTCAGCTTGCGGCCGCCGGCAATTTTTCCCAGAATCTTGCCTGCGGTGGTAAAATCATTGCGGTAAATGGAGCGTAAAAGTTCCGCCCGGACCACCGGCATATTTTTGGGGTCCCCGGTTCCGATAAAATAATGGCATTTATCCGCACATGCCCCGCATCGGACACACGTATCCATGAATATCTTCAGGGACCGGTATTTTTCAAGCCGTTCCTTGAATCCCTCATGGATGATCTGCTGCCAGTTGTCCGGCAAGGGCCATTCCTCGTCCGCCGGCGACCATTCGCCCGGGGTGGGAAACTCCATTATAGCCAGGTTCTTATCCTTTGCCGGATACGCATACCGCCCCCGCTTTATGGGGGACTCAATTTTTTCCCATTCCTCCTCCGGAGGCGTATGATCGATGCTTTCATACATTTCATCAGGTTTTGGAAGTTCTTCCATCTCTACTCCTTTTCCACCGGGATATCCGCTTCTTTCATTTTTTCCCTGAAATCTTCTTCATATTCTTCATAGGTATGAATTTTTACTTTGGGATTCCACGGATTGATATGCCGTTTCATTCGATTATTGTTGGCCAAATTCCGGGTGGGGCTCAAAAAGATCCCGCCCATATGCATAAGTTTGCTGAAAGGAATATAGGCAACCAGCAGGCTGACAAAAAAGAGATGCACGTAAAACAATGCACTAACGCCGTCTTCTGGGATACCGGGGTGAAATGAAGCCAGCCCCATGGTCAACTCCTTGACCTTGACCACATCCACCTTGATGAAGTAACGCATCAGGATGCCTGTCAATGCAATGCCGATAATTAGAAACAATGGAAAATAATCGGCGGCCCTAGAGATATAGTTGATTTTAGGCAACAATATGCGGCGCAGCAGCAAGAGCGTTGCCCCCCCCAAAAGGGTCGCGCCTGAAATAAAAAGTCCGGGCAGGCCGATCTGAAGCATCCCGTCAACTGTTTCAAGAGCGCTTATAAAGAATGGGACCGGCTCGACAAAAAACCTTAAATGCCGAATCACCACGACGAAGAACGAATAGTGAAACATAATCGCAAACAGCCACAGCCAAAGGACCCACTTGTAAGAAATTTTTTCCCCTTTGAATTCGACACGGGTGTTTCTGAAAAGGGAGCGAAAAAGCAAAATCTCCAATAACATACGGATAATTACGCCAACGGTAGTCGTGGGATTGTCTATCGGTGAAGGCTTAATCCAATCAAGGGTCTTCTGCTGTCCACAGGTAGTAGTAATCCTAAATGGAACCGGGGCCTTGGCCCAATCCAGCACCTTATTAACAAAGCCCACAAAAAACACCAAAACTGCCAGGTAAGGAATAACGATACCAAACAGGGCTTCCAGTCCGACCACCGCTCCCGCGTATGCGATCAATCCAAGAACAATCACCGCCAGAAGCGAATACAAGTAACTGACATTCATTGACATTACCTCACTCTACGAATTAACGCCGTTTATTTATTGTCCGATTTCGCTGTAATATCCTCAAGGTTATCCCCTTTTTCCGGAATCTCCTCGATATACCCCTTTTTAACCAGAAGCTGCCTGACCCGGTCACGGGATTGATTGGCCCGAAATAAAAAAACCTTCTGGCGACATCCCATATACAGATCAAAGGCTTTCCGCAGCAAGCGTTCAATATTGGCATCCAATGCCGTCAGATATTTTTTAACCGCTGTATCATCCCCGTATCTTTTTAAACGCTGGGAAATCGTCGGTTTGATCGTAAAAATAAAACCAATGGCATCAGAGGGCTGAAATTCTTGGACCGACTGGATTCGAACAATTCCGTCAATCGCATTTTCAACCGCTGCCTTATCCATATCGGTTTTAATCACCTCGTCAAATAATTCGTTTAAACAACGGTAAAGGGTTCTGCCGACTGGATTGGCAAACGGATCCTTTGTTTTTTTGAAAAATTTTGCACCATCTTCGGAATACGCGGCAATAACTTCATCAAACCATTGGTTGACGATTTCTTTTCTTTTTTCCAATAATAGAGTTTGCGGATTCATCCCTGGCAACCTAGTACTATTTGACTTTATTTAATATTTTATTAAAATAAAAAAAAATTTTTGATTAATTTTGCAAAAGGTTGAATATATATTCAAAAATACCGGTTCTGTCAAGTTTATTTGTCATAATATAAATCAGGATCAGATTATTTTGCCAAACCCCGAATCAAGGTGAGATTTCATGCAGACAACAGCACATTGGGAGAGAAGATGGAGTGTATAAAAGTTAAAGCCCTGCTTTCCTCAAAAGAATCTATAGGGTCGGTTTGCGTCAAGGGTTGGATAAAAACCCGGCGGGATGCCAAAACGTTTTCCTTTATAGAAATAAACGACGGGTCATGCCTGGAAAACATTCAAGTCATCGCGGATACGAACATGGAGAATTACGAAACGATTAAAAAACTAACCACTGGGTCCGCGGTCTCAGTCAGGGGAGAGATGGCCCCGTCTCCAGGCAAAGAACAGGCGTGGGAGATCCATGCAAAAAAAATGGATGTATTCAATACCGCGCCTGAAGATTATCCGCTTCAAAAAAAGCGACATTCCGATGAATTTTTAAGAACCATCAGCCATTTAAGGCCCCGTACCAATAAATACGGAGCAGCGTTCCGCATCCGGTCAGAACTTTCCTTTGCCATCCATCAATTCTTTCATGAACGAGGATTTACCTATATTCATACTCCCATTATTACGGGGTCGGATTGTGAAGGGGCGGGGGAATTGTTTCAGGTAACCGCCTTAAACCTTGAAAATCCACCAAAGAACAACGGCCATATCGATTATTCCTGTGATTTTTTTGGAAAGCCGGCCAATCTGACGGTTTCCGGACAATTGGAAGCCGAACTGTTAGCCCTTGCCCTGGGCGATGTTTATACTTTTGGCCCGACGTTCAGGGCGGAAGACTCCAATACCAGTCGTCACATGGCAGAATTCTGGATGGTTGAACCGGAAATGACCTTCTGTGATCTTAAAGGGGATATGGATAATGCTGAAGCCTTCATAAAATATGTCACCCAATATATCGTGTCCCATTGCGGTTCGGATCTTTCCTTGTTTGCCCGATTTGTTGACAAAACACTGATGCCGACACTTGAAAACATCATCACAACCGAGTTCATCCGAATTCCCTATAAAGAGGCCGTCGATATACTATCCGGCGTCAAAGACCGGTTTGATTATCCGGTCGATTTTGGCAGTGATCTTCAGACCGAGCACGAGCGCTTCCTGGCTGAAACCCACTTCAAACAACCACTGATGGTTTACGGTTATCCCAAATCCATCAAGCCTTTTTACATGCGGGTCAATGATGACGATCAGACGGTGGCGGCAATGGATGTCATTGTCCCCCGGATTGGGGAAATCATAGGCGGCAGCCAGCGGGAAGAGCGTCTCGATATACTTGAACAAAGAATGACGGAAACCGGCATCAATCTATCCGACTACTGGTGGTATCTGGACTCCAGAAAATATGGCAGCGTTTACCATAGCGGCTACGGGGTTGGATTTGAACGACTGATGATGATGCTTACCGGGATCAGTAATATCCGGGATGTGATTCCATTTCCCCGGACGCCCGGAAATATTGAGTTTTAGATATCCAGCGTGTTGACTTCCAAAGCATTGCTTTGAATGAAATTACGACGGGGTTCCACCTCATCCCCCATTAAAATAGTAAATGTATCATCGGTGTCCACAATATTTTCCACATGCACCTGCAACAGAGTCCGGGTTTCCGGGTTCATGGTGGTCTCCCACAACTGATCCGGGTTCATTTCGCCAAGCCCCTTATAGCGCTGAATACTCAATCCCTTTTTGCCGTCCTCAAGCAGTTGGTTGATCAGGGTTTCCTTGCTTTCCACCCGGATCGGCTTGCTCTCCTTGTCGGCTTTATGGATGGCAAACGGCGGCTGGTCGTATTTTAAGATTTTTTTGTATAATACCAGCGCTGTCTGAAAATCTGTTGAATACACCAGCCCCCTCCCAATCTTCACCGGAATCCGATTTCTGGCCGTCTGATCTTTAAACAACTGGTTCAGCACATCCTCATGGCTGGAAGTAACCATCATTTCATAGACGTTGCGCTCCGGATTCCACTGGTATTGGCTGGCCTCATAGCCATTCTCAATCAAAATATCACGAAGGGCGGCCATTCGTTCTTCGTTCTGGAGAAACTGTTTGTCTTCAACCCCGCTTTTTATCATCAGTTCCACAAGCTCGGAGTGGATGCCGTGCTTTTCAAGCCGGGTAAGAATGGTGAAATATTCAGCCAGATTGGAGATAAACATATATAGTTGGCGCCCCGAGAGTTCTTCTTTATCGGAATCCATAGTCAAACGGACATTTTCACATACCCTTGCCAAAAGGTAATCCATATATTCATGTTCATCTTTCAAATAGGTAGCGTTTTTTCCTTTACCCAGCTTAAATAGCGGCGGTTGGGCGATATATAAGTAACCTTTATCTATAATTTCAGGCATTTGTCTATAAAAAAAGGTGAGCAGCAGGGTCCGGATATGAGATCCATCCACATCCGCATCCGTCATAATAATAACCTTATGATATTTGATTTTTTCAATATCATATTCTTCACTGCCGATACCGGTCCCCAGGGCGGTAATCATATTCTTGATCTCTTCACTGCGCAGCAGTTTATCAAACCGGGCTTTTTCAACGTTTAGAATTTTTCCCTTAAGCGGAAGAATTGCCTGGGATTTGCGATCCCGGCCCAGTTTGGCTGAACCACCTGCCGAGTCCCCCTCGACGATAAACAACTCCCGATGTTCAGGTTCTGAATACTGACAGTCGGCGAGTTTTCCCGGAAGCGTTGTATCCGCCAGCGCCCCCTTACTCCGGGCCAGATCCCGGGCGCGTTTAGCCGCATCCCTAGCGCGTGCCGCATCCACGGCCTTGGCTACAATTTTTTTAGCAATCGTCGGATTTTCTTCTAAAAAACCGCTTAGCTTCTCATTTACCAAAGACTCAACAACACCCTTAACTTCACTGTTACCCAGTTTTGTTTTTGTCTGGCCTTCAAACTGAGGTGATTTGATACGAATACTGACAATGGCGGTCAACCCCTCCCGGACATCATCGCCGCTGATTTTGGATTTGACATTTTTTAACAGTTCCGCGCCAACCGCGTACTGATTTAACGTTCGGGTGAGACCGGTTTTAAACCCAATTAAATGGAAGCCGCCTTCTGCCGTATTGATATTATTGGCAAATGAAAACAGTTTTTCCTTGTATGTATCATTGTACTGAATAGCGATTTCCGCCTGGATATCGCTTTTTTCCCCCTCAATCAGCACGGGATCATGAATCGGTGTATGGCGCCGATTCAGATATTTAACGAATTGCGATAAGCCGCCTTCGTAACAGAAAGCGTCTTTTTGATCCGATCGTTCATCTTCAATGGTAATATTCAACCCTTTGTTCAAAAATGCCAGTTCCCGAAGCCGGCGGTTCAAAGTATCATAGTTGAATTCGTCGGTTGTGAGGATCTCCATGTCCGGCTTAAACCTGATCTTTGTCCCTCTTTTTTCGGTTTCCCCAACAACTTTTAATTCACTGGTTTTATGCCCTTTTTCATAGGACTGATAGTAAATTTTGCCATTCAGATAAACTTCCACCTCAAGGAATGCGGACAGGGCATTGACAACAGAGACCCCTACACCATGGAGTCCGCCAGAGACTTTGTACGAATTATGATCGAATTTCCCACCGGCATGCAGCTTGGTTAGCACCACCTCAAGAGCCGGTATGTTCTCGGTTTTATGCATCCCCACCGGTATACCGCGGCCGTTATCCTCAATGCTGACCGACTTATCCGTATGGAGTTTGACGGTTATCCGGTCACAATAACCGGCCATAGCCTCATCGATGCTGTTGTCCACTACCTCGTAAATCAGATGATGCAACCCTTCCACATCGATATTGCCGATATACATGGCGGGTCTCACCCGGACCGCCTCCAAACCTTTTAAAACATTAATACTTAACTCATCGTATGTATTTTTGGCTTCTTCAGTCATATCTAATCTCTATTATGTTATATTTTCATCGGCATGATGATGTTCAGATAGTTAACCGTATCCTCACCCCGCACAATACAGGGGTGCTCTCCATCGACAATATTTAACAGCACGTTTTCGCTCTCAATAAAATTTAGCGCATCTATGAAATACCGAGGATTAAAAGCTACTTCCAGGGGTTCCCGGTCAAAGTCAATAGTCATCTTTTCTTTTGACTCCCCGACGTTGGGATTAACCGCCCTGACCTGCAGGGCATTATTTTCATAGTTGAAAATGACCGCCTTGTATTCCTCCGATGTAACAATCATCATTCGTCTAAGCATCATCAGAAGCGGCTCCCTCGGGAACAGAACATCATATTCTGTCTGAATATTTAAGAGATCGTTGTATGCCGGGAATTCACCATCAAGCAAATTGATAATAACGGTTTCATTAGCCTTACGGACAATGAAATGATTGGATTGGACCCCTACTTCGACTGTGCCTTCCTGACTCAAGAACTTGTTTACTTCGGTTAACCCTTTTTTGGGAACGATTACGGTATCGCCGGTAGTCAGTTTTGTCTTTGAATCACAAAGATAATCCACCTTTGTCAGCCGTTTGATATCGGTTGACACCATTCGGACGCAATGATTTTTACCTTCCGAGATTTTTTCAAAATTAACACCAATCATATGGGCGCGTTTTTCATCACCGGAAACACTTATGGCAATTGATTTTTCAATCATCTCCTTAAGGGCGCCGGCATCCATTTCAAAAAATTCAACCCCATCTGCCTGCGGAATATCTGGAAAATCATCCGGGGTCATGGTTACCAGATTATATTCCACAGTATCCGAGGTGATGGTAACCCATTGGTTTTCTAATTCTTCAATATGAATCTGATCGGCGGGAAACATTTTTACAATATCGTATAATTTTCGGGAATTAATGGCGACAATGCCTTCAGACGCCACAACAGCCGAATATATACCTTCAAAACCGGTTTCCAAATCAGTCGCCGTAATCTTAACGTCGCTGTTGGTTGTTTGAATTAATATGTTTTCAGTAACGGCAAGGCTGGTCTTTCTTCCGGTTAATCCTTGAACCTTAGATAGAATGTCTATTAATTCTGACTTGGGTAGATTTATTTTCATAAACTGATTCCAATAATAATTAATCCCTGTTTAATTTATTTTTATTATTTATTATTGTTGAAATTGCTGAAAACCGTATAATATTTTAAAAATACTTTTAATATGGATGTATGGGGTTGTTCATAAATTTGTTAAATTTGATTCAATAACCGAACCGGTTTTGGACATCCAGATTAAGAGTTGTTAAAAACTATTAAGTTATCGACAAAATATCAATATAAAATTGATCAAAAGAAATCGGAGATATTGCGGTAATGATGTATTTTTTCAAAAAAATATATTTTCGATATTTATGGTGGATATGGCAGATTGTGCTGATCATATTGGCAATCTTTTTTATGGCGCTGGGCATTCAAATATGTATTTATGCCTACCGCTTGAATGATCCTTTTGATTTTATCCTATCCTTTTTTTCATCAAATCTAATGATTTTAATTAGTTTGGTGTTGCTGTCGGGTTTTGTTTACCGAATGTTCGGCGTATATCGCTTGATCACACAGAAACGCCGCCGTTCAGATGATTACAAGGAATAATCTAAT
>JAGYOX010000046.1 GCA_018399235.1 Desulfobacterales bacterium
CTTTCAAATGATGAACTCTACGAGATATGTAATCATCGGTTGACAGATATTGAAGAAGTCTGTGAAGATATCGTTTCCTGGCTAAGAAAAAATCCTACATACATGGATAAGCCGGTTGATCAAATTGAACCCTAAACCCTAAATCCTGCACCCTAAACCTTAAACCCTAAACCCTAAATCCTGCACCCTAAACCCTAAACCCTAAACCCTAAACCTTAAACCCTAAACCCTAAACCCTGCACCCTAAACCCTAAACCCTAAACCCTGCACCCTAAACCCTAAACCTTAAACCCTAAACCCTAAACCCTAAACCCTAAACTTCCCCTAAACGTCAATAAATTCTTATTGATCTTAATTCTTGCAATTTGTATAAAAAATGATATAAAAACAGTGTTTACATATATAATCGACCCAAGGAGATTTATCTAATGAAGAATACCTTTAATCCAGTGATGAGCCAGTTTAAAATTTTAGGCCGGCTTTTACTTTGCCTGACTGTCATTGCCGGTTTTGTCGCCTGCGGCGGCGGTGGTGGCGGCCACCACGGAGGTGGCAGTGGCGAATACTCCCTGACCGGTTACAGCGGCGGCAACACTTCCGATACTGAAAACCCCTATGATTTATATACTGAATTCCCATGGTGGGTGAATGTTACTTTTCAGGTCAGCACCCCAAACTGCGAAGGGGTGAGCGGACTGACAAAAGATGATTTTATCCTTACGGAAGACGGCGTTGAGCTTTCGGTCAGTGACTCGGAGCCTGATATTCGCCAGCGTGATAGCCTGCCTTCCGGCTATGAATATACGCTGGATACGGTACTGCTTCTGGATAACACCCCCAGCCAGACGGGGAACCTGGATCTTATCAAGGAAGCCGCCCATGCGTTGATCGACGAGTGGGATGAAAAGCGCCAGCAGCGCGTAGCCATTGTGGCGTTTGATGATACCGGCGATCCTTTTGTAAAGCAGGATTTTACAGATAACCGGAGTGAACTGAATGAATGCCTGATTACGGGTGAAGCAGCCAGACAAAATGAAAATGCCCTCCAGCCCTCCACAGGCTCAACCAATTTTTACGGCGCGGTAATCGAGGCCCTTTCCCTTTGGGAGGATGATCTCAGTCCCTATTTGCCCGATTCTGATAATTGTGAAGAAGACGATGGGTGCCTTGACAAATCATTTCGCCAGGGCGTTCTCGTAGTGATTACCGACGGCAAAGACACCGCCGGTGTGAAAGATCTGACTGACGCTATAGACGCACGCGGCAGAAAACAGGTCTATACGGTTGCCGTAGATGCCAACAACCTTTCCGAAAATGTCAAACAGGATCTTGATAAGCTGGGCAATGCCATCGGCACTGAAAACGGTTATTTCCCGGTGCCGAATAACAACAATCTAAACACCACCCTCCAGGAAATCCAGAACCAAATCCTTTGCTTTGCCGACGGCTTTTACTGGATAAAATATAAAAGTTCCACCAGAAGCACGGACCCAAATACCAATCATCAGGTAACCCTGGCTATAAAAGGGAATTCAAATTCTGGTGAAGATGCGCAAATCCATGGGGAATTTTCCAGTTCAGGCTTTGTTGCGGATCAGGGCGGCGTGGTCCTTAACGCCTCGGCCGCTGATCCGGACGGCATAAACGGGATCAACTCGCCATCGCCGGATGTCATAGAGCTTAGCTTTGACCCATACAGCGCTGATAATTTGAAATTTTCACTTAAAGCCGAAACCATCAAGGAAAATAAAAATCCCCAGCAATATAGCTGGTTATCCTCAAACCCGGATGTCGTAGCCGTCGAGCCGGACGCTTCCGCCACGGAGCTGGCTGAAATCGCGCCCAAGGGAATCGGCACGGCCCAGGTAACCGTAATAGATGTAAACAATGAAAATCTGGAACAGACCGTCAGGGTGCGGGTGGACGAAGGCGGCGTATACTTAAACGCCTCGGAATCCGATCCCGACGGACTAAACGGCATTGATTCCGAAGAGCCGGATACCATCGGGTTGGCCTTTGATCCCATTAATGATTTGGATGAGGAGACCTATGAGATCAATGCCACCACGTTTGGCGACAACAGTGCCGAACCGGAGTACGAATGGATGTCCATGGACCCGAGCGTGGTAACCGTGGAAGCGGCGGGAAACAATACGGCCAAGGGAATAGTTACCGCCAAAGGAATCGGAAGGACCCGGATTGTTGTCCATGACAAGGTAAACAACCAGGAAGTTTCCGTGTTGGTCGATGTCGGCGGCATTTATGGGGGCTTTCGGTTTCTCCCGCCGGAAAGCGTTGAGCCGGTCTATCCCTGGTTTGTCAATGCCATGTTCCACGTCAAGGATATTTATGACCGGGAGGTCACCACGCTTGCCCTGGAAAACGGTGATTTTATTATCAAGGAAACAAGTGAGCAGACAAACGAGACCACTGAAATAGGTGATCAGACCGAACGGCATATATGGAAGCATGATAATATGCCGTCAGACTTTACCTATACCTTCAAGACCGTCCTGCTGCTGGATAAAACCCCGAGCGTCGGCCAGGCCAATTTTGAAGAGATCAAGCTGGCGGCCCAAAAAATGGTGGACGAGGCATATTCAGGCTCCATCAAGTCGGCTGAGGGGGACTATCAGCAGGAGATCGGCGTTTGGGCGTTTACCGATAGCGTTGAGCAGGTAATTGACTTTTCAGATGATCCAAAAGCGATCAAAACGGCTATTGAGGGCATCCAGCCGGTTTCCCCCACAAGTGTAACAACTGATCTATATGGCGCGGCCATTGAAGCCACGTCTTTTTATGAAAACAACTTCCAGGTGGCGGATAATAATGCCATTGTGGAAGGCGCCGTGGTCCTGGTTACTGACGGCTTTGATACAACAGGGCTGATGAACGATTTTGAGGACGCGCTTCAAGCCCGGAACAGCACGAACAAGCAGTTTGTCACCGTGGGCATCGGCTCTTCAGTCTACGCAGACCAGGATGCCCGAAATCAGTTGGAAGAGCTCGGCAACCTTGACTATTTCCTGATCTCGGATCCGGGCGCGCAGGTAGCCGACAAACAAGATGAAAATTACGGTATCACCCTGTTGGAGGATACCTTTCTGTCCGTGCAGGAACGGCTTGAAGACTATGCCGGCAGTTTTTACTGGCTGGAGTACAAAAGCTCAACCCCGGGCACCAAGGATCCGACATGGTTTGAGCTGCGCATTGAAGCCGCAAACAATGCCCTTACCGAAGCAGAGGATGAGGATGCCGTGTTCAAACAGACGTTCACCAAGGAGGATTTCTTTTCCGGACTGCCCGGCGTATACGTAAACTCAACGGTTTCTGAACCGGCCGGGATAGAGGAGTTAAATTTTAACGTGATTGAAATCTCTGAGGTCGCCATGATCGGGGAATCAGATAAGCACCTGAAGGCGATTACCAAACTGGATCAGGACTGGTATACGGCACCGGAATATTCCTGGTCCGTTGCCTACCCAATTGTTGATGTTGTTCCCGATGCGGTGGATTCTTCAAAGGCCACACTTAGTATAGACCAGAATAATATCCAAACCGGCACATCTCTGCTGCGGGTGGAAGACCTGGATAACGGTTATTTTCGTGATATAGATATTAATGTTGACTGGTTCCAAATATATCCGATTGCCTATTATGCGTTTAACGGCAACGCCAAAGATGAAACCGGCAACGGATACGATGGTGAAGCTTCTGGTGCAACCTTGACCGATGACCGTTTTGGCAACAAAGACAGTGCCTATTTCTTTGATGGCAAGGATGATTATATCGCCCTGAATATGTTTTACGGGCCGGAGAACGGAAGCATTTCGCAGGAAACGGTTGATCAAATAACCGTATGCGCATGGATAAGAGCCGATAATTTGCAGATCCACGAACGGCATAGTATTGTTGCGTTTGATGCCTCAGACTATTGGCGGTTACAAATTAAAAACAGTAAGCTAAATTTTACTGTAAACAACACCTTAGAATCAAGGCCGGAGCCAGAACGGGCAATAAATTTGGAATCAGAAACTGATTTTCCCGAAGGGGAATGGCATTTTGTCTGTGGAACTTACAGAGGTGCCAATGTAAATGGCACAGGCAAGAATTTGAAGCTTTATATGGATGGAGAGCTGGTAAATTCCGTTGACATCGGAGACGGCCAAATTGGTACCCAAACTACCCGATACGGTATTATCGGAAGGGGTTCTTCAGCTGAGACATATAACGGGGAGGTTATGCCCTCTGCATTCTCCTTTAAAGGTGGCATTGACGAGGTTGCCATTTTTGATATTGAATTGACTGCGGAGCAAATTTCAGCCTATTATAAAGCGACCAAATAGATCTAACGATTCGGTTAATATCGGGAAAAAAGCCGTTTTCATTTCAAAGAAATGAAAACGGCTTTTTTAATAAAGGGAGATCATTGGTGAAACGGGAAATAACACTCTGGAGGATAAAATTTATGGTCGACCAGAAAGTTTCCGTGGGCCATTTGGCGGGATGTTAGTGAACGATAGAAAAAAATCCCATGATGAAAAGAAAACTATCCCTATTGGGAAAGAAGCCGGGTTATCTGCTGTCGCAGGCCATGCGGGCGATACTTCCTTCTAACTCTCCCGGTTTTATTATCATTGGCGCTCAAAAATGTGGAACCAGTTCACTTCACTATTATCTTAATCAGCATCCCGATTTGGTTGCAAGTCGTCCAAAGGAGCTTCATTTTTTTAACCGGGAAATCTATTTTGATAAAGATTTGAGATGGTACAACAGCCATTTCAAACATATGTACCGAAAAGGCAAAGTTTTTTTCGAGTCAACTCCTGCCTATATTTATCATCCGAATACTGCTCGCCACCTCTATGAGTCGTATCCTGAAATATGCTTGCTCGTCCTTTTGCGTGATCCAGTGAATCGTGCATATTCTGCGTACAATCATTATCGAGATATATTTGAAAAAGGACTGGCAAACAGATCAATATGGAGCAAAAATCGACGACAAGGCAACTGCCTTTACGAACGCCTCTATCGTAATCGAACAAGCTTTCCTACTTTTCGAGAGTGCATCAACATTGAGCTTGAATTGCTTGCCGACAATTGCGAGTTCGAACCATCGATTCTGCGACGAGGCCTTTATTTAGAGCAACTCAAAGAGTATTGGCGTTATTTTTCGAAAGAACAGACTCTGATTATCGGCTTCAAAGATTTGATCGAACGTACCGAGCAAATCTTGACATGTGTAACTGATTTTGTCGGTGCACGGGATGTGGGGTGGAGTTTTCTAAATCGCACACCGCGAAATGCCCGTTTCTATCCTGAGCCGATGCACACCGAAGATAATGAATTTCTTGAAGATTTCTATCTATTACCCAGTCGTGCTTTGTTTGAAGAGATCGGCCCCGTGGCATGGTAATTTAAACTTTGTAAAATTAAGTTAAGTTGAAGTTAGGTTTTGTTCACCCAAGGAAATCCATTCCTCTTCTGCTTACAGCCAATGAATTTGCAAAAACGCTCATAATCTTCTGGGTTCTTTAAATTAATCACAAGCAAATCATCCGGGCGTTGTCTGAAATAATCAATTACATTTTTTTTATGCGTGTTATAAAAATCAATAAGCACTTCTTTTTTATAAGGCTCATCTTTCGGTACCTTGGTAACTTGAAATCTTGTATGATAAGGAAAGCCCTTATAAATATATACTGCATTTTTCAAATCTTCCGCTGTTGGCGGTATATTGCCATTTCCCCAGAGTTTCCCATGAAAATTTATTAAGGAATTATACCACTGCTCAGGATTGTCTCTGACAGTTAAAATGAATTTGCTCCCGGGAAAGGCCTGGTCCAATACAATAAACGTGTATGGATAGCTGAAAGGTGCGTCTTGAAAGAATTGGGCTGTATGGCAGTATCGCACAATTCGATTGAATTTCCTTTTTACCCAATCATCGAATAGTAATTCAGCTTGCCGCTGGTTGCCAACTGCATAGCCTTGAATCTCCATCTCTTCTTTTAAGGAGGTCGTTCCCGTCTTGTTTAGTCCGACACAAAATATTTTGGGCTTTCCAATTGCCTTCAATGTTGTTATAGCAGTTCTTGCTTTTCGTCTAATGCCTATTTTTGCTTTCATGAATAGCTCTTTATCCTAAAAGTTTTCCTTTAATTTCAGTATTTCCATAAAAAAGGCTTTATTGAATATATATTGGAAAAGGACATAGCTTCCAACCGTGACGATAAAACCCACAAAAAAATTCAGATAAAGATTCGATATGGCATAGCTTGCCGCATATCCGGCGATACCCGCTAAAAAAGCTGCTAACAGAATCTGCTTTATGTCTTTTAATTGGTCTGTAAATCCATAGCCAACTAAACGTTTGGTATAGTGTGTGTTAACAATTAAGCCCAAAAACGAAACTATCACTTCGCCAATTATGATGAAAATAACCCCCCAGCGGTACGTCACTACAATATTAATAATACGGAAAGCGTTTTTTATCATTGCCAATCTGAAGTTGAGATTACTTTTCCCTTGGGCCTGAAGAACCTGGATGTTGATTGTATGAATAGGGAAAAGAATACCAACAATACATAATAATTGTAAATAGGGGATCATGGGAGCCCATTTTTTAGTTAGCAATAAAAGCACAAACGGCTTGGCCACCACAATAAATGTGATTAAAAGGGGTGCACTAAAGACCAGCATATGAGTTAAGAATTTACGCATCCCATTTTTTAACCTCTTCTTATCTCCCTGCAGTTGTGACAAAACCGGGAATGCCACTATACCAACTGCGCCCGAAACCTCTTGGGAAGAAAGCCGTTGGAACTTCTTGGCATTGGTATAATAACCTACCTGCGCTGCCGGGAAAAATTTGCCAATGGTTAGTATGTATATGTTGTCAAATATTGTTCGCATTATATTTGCCCCTAAGACCCATGAGCCAAACGAAAAAAGACTGCGAAAGGATTGCAAAGAAAACTGCACCCCCGGTTTCCATTTGGAAGTAAACCATAGTTCGGCTGTAAGGAGGAATCTGTTTCCCATCTGTTGAATGACAAGACTCCATACCCCCAACCCAATATATGCGGCAGACACGCCGGCTATACCTGAGGCTACAGTAGCGTTCAAAGTTGCCCTAGTTTTGCGTTTAAAATCAACAGCCCGTGATATCTGAGCGATTTGGATGACATTAAAGGCATTTATTATGACCACCAGCCCCATGACCCGGGTCAACTCAATCAAGGTGGGTTGATCGTAAAACTCGGCAATGGCCGGAGCGGCTATCCACAAAATGCCGTACATTAGAACGCTGACTAAAAGGTTGGTATAAAAAACTGTATTCGCATCAAGGTCTGTCGCGTCTTTTTTCTGGATATAGGCACGGCCAAATCCGCTTTCCACAAAAACTTGCGCAACAGCAAAAAAAACTGTAATCATGCCGATCAGGCCAAATGCTTTCGGGGTGAGCAGTCGGGCAAGTATGATGCTTAAGATAAATTGTACCCCTTGGCTGCCGAACCTTTCGATCAGATTCCAGGTTATGCCTTTTACAGCTCTTTTCTTTAGGCTTGACGACAATTAGCTGTCCTTTTTTCGCGTTACGCCATTTAGTTGATAAAGGGTTGCAGATTTGGCGCGGAATTTCTTCAGGAAATGTAATCGGATTTGTCCTTTTTAGCGCTTAATGTCAATTCCTTTGGTCTAACATCTGTTCTAATTTATTTTTTATCACTTTCCCACTGCCTGTGCGCGGGATATAATCTACTTGATAGAATTTACGGGGCACATAATTGGAGGGAAGTACTTTGCGGAGAATTCGGGTAATGTTTCGAAAATTTATCTCTTGGTTTTTGGTACTGACATAAAACACGGCAGGAATCCTGCCCAAAACCTCATCTTTGATAGGAATGACAGTGATATCTTCAAAAACATTCAAGATAGAAACAGCTTGTTGGATAACTACTGTACTTACTTTCTCTCCGCCGCTTTTAAAAATATCATCTTTTCTGCCACTTATATATAAATAACCATCTTTGTCCTTGTATCCATAGTCGCCGGTTTGAAACCCTTTTTTAGTCTTAAGTAATTTGCTCGATTCGTTATCTCTAAAGTATTCATCTGTCAAAAGCGGACCGCTTACATAGACTTCTCCAATTTCACCTGGAGGAGCAGGTTTTAAATCATTTTCTTTTACAACAGTTACATCCATGTCTGGTAAGGGTAACCCCACTGACCCCATTTTTTCCTGGATTTTTTTAGGGGGTAGAATGCATAAGCGACCGGCTACCTCAGTTAACCCATAAATACAGTATAGACTAATATCAGAAAATCTATCGAGTAACCCCTTGATGACATGTGCTGGAAGATGATCACCTGAACTCACCAAAAATCGAAAACAGTTTGGAAGAACCACATCCTCTGATGAATTTAACAGCCTTGTAAGATGCACAGGCGCGCCACCGAAACCTGTACACCGGTAGGTTTTTATACTTTCAACGAGCGATTCGCCAAAGAGGAATCCACGCTGTGTAGCTAAGCTGCCCCCTTTTGAAAACATGGTTAAAAGATGGACGATAGCGCTGGTATAATAGGCAGGGGTATTTATAAAAATCCGATCTTCTTCAGAAATTTCTAAGGTTTCTGCTGTCAACCTGGCGTTGTCAGCCATAGCTTTATGGGTATTGACTACTCCTTTTGGCACACCGGTACTGCCGGAAGTAAAAAGGATTGATGCAACATCCTTTGAACTGGGTTTATACACTGAAAAATTTTTAATTTTCTCGATATTGTCAGGGAGATGGGCAGATCGATAGTTTAATTCCGCTGGATTGATTTCCATCTCCGTTCCGAGAATGCAGATATGGGGTGATAGCTTTTCAAGTATATTGTCGCGATGTGAACTTGGTATCGTAGGATTAATAGGTGCGAAAATGCCACCGGCCGCCCAGATGCCATACATAGCAAGAAAATATTCTGTATTATCGCCTGATAATACGGCAATACGGTTACCTGGACATATACCACGACCTTTTAACCAGGTGGCTATAGAAAGAACTTGTTCATATAATTCTTGAAATGTCCAACTATGACGGTTATCGATTAACGCTGTTCGGGATCCAAACCGGGAGGTATTTTTACACAAATCATGAAGTGGAGACAAAGAAATTTCTGTCATAATCCCACCATTTTCAGATTAATTATATCTCATATTTTACTAAAGAACTCGCCGATATTCTTAGGTTGAGGAGCGATAAGGGTCATTCCCGGCGAGTCGCAGGAGCGTGTGACTGTAGTGTTCATGCCAACTGTAACGCGTTCGGCAATATTTATATTATCTTTTAAGCAAGCCCCAAGCCCTATAAAGGAATTGTCACCAATAGTTACATGGCCGCCGACTAAAACACCGATAGACATATACACATATTTTCCAAGTCTTGCATTATGTCCAATCACACAGTTACTGGAGATGGCGCACCCTTTTCCTATAACTGTTGGGTTAAGTATTCCTTGCATGAGCACTGTACCCGAACCAATCACAACATCCTCATTGATAATTAATTTATCGAAATGGGGAAAGCCGATTGGCTTGCCGTCTGCTGCAATTGTCCTGTTCACTCCTGGATCGCCTAAATGGGCTCCGCTCATGATAGTTACCCGGTCATCAATACGTACATGTTCACTTATGGTAACATTGGCCCCCAATTGAACATTATCGCCTATCTTTGCAGCCCCAATTGAACATAAAGGGCCAATACAAACATTTCTTCCTATTTTTGCATTAGGATCAATAATCGCACTGGGATGTATGCCAATGGTCAATTTTGGCTGAAAGAGGCGAGCGGTTAAGATAAAAGCATGTTTTGGGTCGTCAACAAAAAGAAACGGCCCTTGCTTTATTGCATCTCTAAGTTTTTTGGATATAATAATCAAACTGTTATTAGAATCTTGGAATGATAAGAATTTATTTTTATCAAGGTCTATACAAAAGGTGAGTCCCTCACCTTTAAATTCACTCCACGCCACTGGATAGGGTAAAACGGTATCCATATTTGCCGTCAATATATAATCCAAATTATTTTCATGTAGAACCTGCTTGATCTCTAAAACGGATATATTATTTTTTTCTATTTTCATCTTCCGTGGACTCCATAAATTCTACAAGAGCGCCGAAACTATCTTTTGGATGAAGAAAAATGACTTCTTTTTTTTTTGCGCCTTTAAAAGTTTCAGGTGTGAGGAACGCACACTGATGAGATCTACATTTAATCATGAAGGCTTCCAAGTCATCAACTTCAAAACATATATGGGCCAAACCTTCCCCGTGTTTTCTAATTCGTTTGGCAATATATGACGTCTCTGATAAGGGTTCAATTAATTCGAGCTTAATGTTGCCGCAATTTAAAAAAACTACTTTTACATTTTGATTCTTTATAATTTCAGAATGTTCTTGTGTTAGCCCTAATATGCCTTGGTAAAAAGTCAAAGCTTCCTTAAGGTTCTTTACTGCTATGGCAATATGATTTATATTTTTAACCTTTGTCATAATAAATCCGATTTACTGCTATAATTATGATGCCGTTTTTTAACCTGTTTTTTTGCTAATAAAATTCTGCATGGAATTTATAGTATTGAAATTATTAATTATTATATCTTGCTCGTTTATCTTAATGTTAAATTCATTTTCTAAAAATGTAGTCAATTCTACCAAATCCACAGAATCTAAAAGGCCGGAGGTGAATAAAGCCGTATCTTGAGTAATTTGTGTTTGATTTTCCAATAATTCTTCTTGGATGAATTGGGTTAATTTAGATGATATATCCATAAATTCCCTCTTTTATTTATTTAAATTATTTTATAAACCTTTTTTCGCCATAGCCGTATGGCTCATAAACAGGGGATAAAAAATTCTCTGAGGCTAATCCGCATTTTATTGCACGCGCGGTATGACAAAATTCAATTAGCCTCTTTTTACCAGATTGATTTAAATGGCTGCTGTTTTCAAATATTTCTATGGGACAATGAATTATAGTATTGTGTCTAATGTATGAAACCATGGTTTTAAGCGTGTGAATTGGATTCACCGTTGCTCCGAATTGATGATAACATAACCCTGTAAACAGCAGGTTGGTTAATTCAAAATTATTCCTGCGTAAATAGCGCATCCTTTCAGTTGTTACTTGATAGCGAAAAATCAACCTTTCAGATTCAATAATATTTAAGCCCGCCATTATAGCCCCATCAGCTCGGTTCAATTCTCCCCTCACATATTCCATGCCATCATGTGACGCTGTGATATTGCAATGAGGCTTGATATTATTTTTATCCTTATCTACGGGACAACAATTGCAGCCTAAACACCTATAAATTGTTAGATCTGTTAAGTTAAGTACCGAATATTCAACCCAAGGAAGTTCTTTGTGTACGCTGGATAAAAGTTCATGCAGGAAATTACTCAATATTTTATCCCTAGTTTCAATTGATACCAATACAACAATATGAATTTTCTGGGGTGAGGTAGATTGCAACCCAGTTTTTAAAATCTTTGAAACTTGGGCTACTCGAGTTCCGGTCCCCATTGCTGTTTTAAGGCCCCATTCATCTTCAATAACATGCCCCTTATCACCTCCAACGGCAGTTCCGCCATATTGCGATGTCGGCGGACCATTGCCAACAGCTAAAGCCCCTTGATTTATTGCTTCGTATAACCCAAAAATATTAGCTGTTTCTTGGCCGCCGTTTCTTTTTGCGCCTACTGAGACCATGCCAAATATTTTATTTTTCAGTAGTCCTTTTATTGAGGCAATCTGTAAAAATTTATTTGCCACTGATGAACGGTCACCAAAGTAAACTGGCGTAGAAAGGATAACGCCTGTAGATTTATCCAACAATTCCAGCATTTCGCCAAAGTAATCTTGATTTATTCTCAATGTGTCCATTCTAGTGAGTTCCTCCATTGAATCGTCAACTTGAAGCTCATAAATACGTTCATCCTTTGGAGGAAACAATTTTATGAGGGGGAAATATACAGCCTCTGAGCCCTCTTGAATAGCTCCGGTCATTGAAGCAGCAGCAATAATTTCAGAATTAGATAAGGAGCTTTCAAATGACTTAACTTTATTAATGAAATCATTTAAGCTCTTTGAATTATAGGCTAATTCCGAAACAATGGTCCTGTTTTTGTCTTTTGCCCTAATACTTCCTCCTAACACCAAAATATTATATCGCATATATTATCCCTAATATACAGCACATCTCTTTCAAACATTGTTGGGTTTCATTATGAATGAATTGGCCTGCCAATTAACTATCTGTTAATAATTATTTTTATTTTTAGTTACATAACGATTGTGCCGAAATGTAAAATGGCTCTCCTCGCCTTATTATTTTTTTGTTTTTTGAGGCTTTTCAGTTTCCAACTTGCAGTCTGTCATCTTCGCTTCTAAAATTTTCAATAATTGTGGCGATATTATCCACATGCTGTATATCCAAATCCGGATAAATGGGTAAGCAGAGCACTTCTTCAGCTATTCGTGTGGCTATCGGAAGATTTTTTGCTTCGGCACTGGGAAGGGATTTATACATGTTAAAGGTTGAAATTAGCGGATAAAAATAGCGGCGGCCAAAATAGTTATAGCCTTTCAGGTGTTCGTAGAGTTCGTCTCTGCTTTTACCGTATATACCCTCATCAACAAATATGGGGAAATAGGCATAATTGTATTCAACTTCCGGTGCTGATTTAAGAAAGGATATCCCGGGGATTTGAGCCAACAATTCCTGATATCGTAAAGATATCTTCCGCCGCTTTTTTACAACATAGTCAAAGTATTTTAGTTGCAGAAGGCCCATTCCCGCCTGAAATTCATTCATTTTAGCATTCAAGCCTGGTGCCACAACAGTGGTTTCACCTGCAAAACCAAAATTTTTCAGATAACTGATGCGTTTTTTGGTGCGGGAGTCATGGCAGACAATGGCTCCGCCCTCAAATGTATTGTAAACTTTAGTGGCATGAAAGCTGAGGATGGAGAGGTCGCCAAAGTTCATAACAGACTGGCCGCTGATGGTTACCCCAAAGGCATGGGCGGCATCGTAGATCAAGTGGAGGCCATAGATATCCGCTATTTCCTGCAATGGCTCCACCTGGCAGGGATGGCCGTATACATGCACCGGCAGAATGCCGGTTGTTTGTGGAGTAATGGCGGATTCTATTTTTTCATAATCCAGCGTGCAATACTCAGGTTCAATGTCCACAAATACGGGTTTGATATTATTCCACCATAGGGCATGGGAGGTAGCTACAAAGCTAAATGGTGTGGTAATGACTTCTCCGGTAATGCGCAGGGCTTGCAGGGCAGTGAATAGGGCTAAAGTGCCGTTGGCAAAAAGGGCAACATGCGGGACTTTTAGAAAGGTTGCTAACTCCTTTTCTAAAGCCTGGTGGTATTCTCCTTGGTTGGTCAGCCATTTTCTTTGCCAGATGTCTTCCAAAAAGGCGGTAACTTCTTTTAGTGGTGGCAGAAAAGGGCTGGTCACGGTGATTTTTTTATTTGCTTTAAAAACCCTTTGGCCCAATGAATTTGTTTTGTTCACTTCCAACTCCATTTGCAGAGTTTATAACAAAAAATTGTGCTTATTGCTGTGCTTATTACGGGTTTTAATGGACTTTCTATGTTTTTATTACTTGCCGTCTTTCCAGAGTAACACTTTCGGCCGATGTTCTAAATTTTTTTGAAAATTGTCAAATTCTTCTGTCGTTAAAACCAGTGTGCGAATTTTCCGATTAATATAACGTTCAGTTTTTCTACTCAAATCATTGAGATGATATGGATCAATATTGCCGACTAAAAGCAGATCAATAATGCCTGTATCCTTGGCTTGCGCATAATCATCCAACAGATAGGCACATTCAAGATCACCAAGGCGCTTAACAAGGTTGTCAATAACCTTGTCAATGCCCATTACTTTGCTGACCATGGATTTAAGCTCTGGAAATAAAGGGTGATTTGTGTTAGCTTGATAATAGACTTGTCGGCCGTTTTTATCAGACTTCAAAATATTGGTTTTTGTGAGCTGGTTTAACTCCTCCCGTACCGCATTTGAAGAAACATTAAATTCTTTAGCAAGTTCACGCAAATAGGCACGCGCCTCAGGGTTAAAGAAAAACCGGACCAGAAGCTTGATACGGGTTTTTGAGGTGATAAGTCCGTCAAATAAATTCACTTGACAAATCCTTTTTGAGCAGTTTATTTACTTATAAAACGTACAATTTAATTTTGTCAATACGAAATTCTATGTACCCTTTTGCTTCGATTTTGTACAGTGTGCAAGAGGTTTTTCGGCGCAGGAGATAAGCAGTTGAGAAATTTGCGACCAGAGCATAAAGTCATGCAAAATTGGCAGGGGTCCCCTTCTTTGCCAATGGTAAGTATCTTGTGTATTGCCTATAACCACGAAAAATTTATCGAAGATGCTATTGAAGGCTTTCTTATTCAAGAAACGGATTTTCCTTTTGAGATATTAATCCACGATGACGCATCAACAGATACCACCGCCGATATAATAAGGGAGTATGAAGTCAGGTATCCCCGGTTGATTAAGCCGATATATCAAGTGGAAAATCAGTATTCAAAAGGGATTAAGCCTTATTTTTTCATCATTATGCCAAGGGCTAAAGGGAGATACCTCGCTTATTGTGAAGGCGATGATTACTGGACTGATTCCAAAAAACTGCAAATTCAGGTTGATTTTCTGGAGGCGAATCCGGACTATGTTATTTCCGGTCATGATGCTTTAAGCATTGATGAAGGAAAAAACAAAATTAAAGACTCAACGCTGCCTGCTATGTACAAAAGAAATTCTTCTGGTGAAGAACTTATACTGAATAAATTTTGGATACTGACACTGTCATGGGTTCATAGAAATGTTATTGATAATTATCCGCCTGAAATAAGAATGGTTCTTAATGGTGATAATTTTGTTCTTTCCCTGCTTGGCCATTACGGAAAAGGCAAATATCACCATGATATCAAGCCTGCTTGTTACCGCAGTCATTCTGGCGGTATATGGTCTGAATTGGAACTAGAAGAGAAAAGAGATGCTCATATTAATACAAGGTTTTGGATTTATCGCTATTATAAACGAATTGGTGATGAAAAACGCGCTAATGCTTTCTGGAAAAGATTTGAGAAAACTGTTAACCGCCGCTTAAGTATAAGCGCCTTGTGTCGCGAACTGATTGTCCGGTGTTTTTTTATAAGGCAATTTATTTCTATGATTCGGTCAGTGCTGTCCGGTTAAAGCTTAGAAGATAAGGAGCAACATTATGAATATACAATAGATATTAATAAAGTATAGAGGAATAGATTTGAATTTACCCTGAATCCCCTTTCATGATTCTTTTGCGTAAATTATGCGAAAGAAGGCTCATTGTGAACAAAGGGCAAAGGGTAATGCTTGCTTTCCTATCAAGTAGAAGCATTTTTTACTGTTCCTATGGTATGAGCTAAGGAGTTTTATGAAAATTGTAATAGGTGTGCCCACTTATAAAAGGCCGGAGATGCTGCTTGGGACGCTGACCGGCATTTCTAAGCAAAGTATTTCAGAGCTTCTATCTTTCATAAAAATTGAAGTGCTGGTAGTTGACAATGATGAGTTGAAGAGCTCTAAAACAGTGGTGGACAGTCTGAAAAATTTCCCCTTTACTGTTCACTATGCAGTGCAGCCTGAGCGTGGACTCCCTTTTGTGCGGAATAAAGTGCTGGAGGAAGCAGCTAACCTTCAGGCTGATGCGCTGATCTTTATCGATGATGATGAGGTACCGCGACTCGATTGGCTTTATAGTATGGTTAGCTATTATCTGAAAAACAAAGACAAAGTCCAGGCTGTGCGATCGCCTGTTTATCCTGTATTTGAAGTTGATCCTCCTGATTGGCTGCCTCAGGAAATGTATTCAAAACCGCTGAAACTTGCAACAGGGAAAAGGCTTAAAGTAGCATCTACTAATAATGTGTTGGTGGATATGAATTTTGTAAAACAGCATAATCTTAAATTCAATGAAAAGCTGGCCTTTTGCTCAGGTGAAGATACAGATTTTTTTCGACGTTTGACAGGTAAGGGAGGGGTTATTCATTGGCTGTCTTCGGCAAAAGTAGATGAGTTTATACCCAAAACCCGTATGACCTTTAAATGGTTTTGCCAGCGGGCGTTTAGATACGGATCTTCAGGATTTTACACAATGAAGCTTTATAAGGGGTATTGGTATGCGCTTTGGTATTTTTTTCCAAGAACAGGTTGGTGGGTTTTAAAGGGGCTTGCTAACATTCGTTTCTCAAAAAAGTCTTTTGCCAGGGCGTCGCGCTATATTCTTTTAGCGTCAGGGATATTCTATGGCGCTTTAGGCTTTAAATGGAACGAGTATGAGAAAACCCACGGTAAATGAACAAACTATGGCCAGGGTGTGATTTTATTAATGTCTGGGCAAAGTTGCTGCAGATACGCAAACTCTTGTTTCATTTGCATCAGCTATAGTACTATAAATTATTTTGCCTCGTATACCCATATAATAAAGTTTTCCCTGCATGGCTCGGAGATAACATTAATTATCACGCAGGCTTTCCCGCTATGTTAACTGAGCAAATGCCATGCATAGAGACTGGACGTAACATGAAAAAGAGCGTACCCGATAATTGTCACCATGTTGGGCAACACACTGATGAAATTTTTGGGCCTATCACCTTCTCTAACGAAGCGCGCCATAACCAAAGCAAGAATTCTGATCACTGATTTGGAATTTAGTTTTGATGCCTGATCAAAAGGCTGTCTTGACATTCGGGTCCACTCCAACCGTCGCCACTGTAATTTCCTGCTTGAAGCGTTATAGTGGATTCAGCTGTGAAACATGTCTTCAAATAATGAGATCAGTTCTTTTTCTCTTCTCTGTAGTGAAAAATTCGTTCGGCACTTTTCATAGGCTGCTCGGCCGTCTCCCTCTTGCATCGCCCACTCTATGGCCCGGACAGCTTCTTTAATGTCCATTCGTTCGAGCAGCTTTCCTGTATTTCCAATCATTTCAGGAATGGCGCTCTGCGGCGTACCGATCGGTATGCATCCATGAGCCATCCCCTCTAATATCACAAGGGGTCCTCCCTCGGTTACCGAGGGGACAAAAATTACTTTTGCCAGCCTATAATATGACTTGATTTGTTCAAGGGGGATGAAGGGAATTAGTGTTAAATTCTGGGGCAGTTCGGCATTGTATATTTTTCGGACCACCTCCTCATTGGCGCCGATCAAGTAGAAATGGTATTTTCCCATTGCCTTGGCCACATCCAGATAAAATCCGATGGATTTGATCGCATAAGTTTTCGGGCCATCAATTTTTGCCACCAGCAGCATGGCGTTTTCTTTGTTTTTCAGGTCGCGTTCAACGGATTCCGGGGCAGGAATTGGGGTAGCCGGATGGATTACCCTATATTTTTCCGGCGGAAGTGAAATAAAACGAGTCAGCCCGGCGATGACTTTTCTCTGGCCATAGTGATTTTCGCTACCATGAATCAAGTACTGGGAGATGGGGACCAACTTGTGGCAAAAACGGGCATTAAGCAGGACGATCCACTTTCTTAAGGGGTTGTCGAAGACGCCGTAATTGAGAGAAGGCACCCATGCGCCATCATAGCCCCCCATATGTATCAGTACTTTTTTGCCTGTCAATCGGCCCAGTATCACCGGAAAAAATGCGTGCACGTCATTGAACAATACGTATATCAAATCACTTCGTAAAATGTTCTTAAGCAACCATACAATCACCTGACATTCGACAAGCAGATAATGAAACCACTTGTTGCCCCGTCGATGATCTGAATATACGAACATTTTGACAGAGTATTTTTTTGCGATTATCTCTGGATCTTGAAGCCGCATACCGCTTTGGGTTCGGGTGATTATAAGAATTTTCTTATTCATCTCCACCCCCTACTATTCGAATGCAAGCTCCCTTCTTGAGCCCGCTTTCAACCAGGTTTGTTCCGCTGAAATAGAAGGCTTCGCTTGGGGCTACATGGGCGAGCCATGGAGGCATGGTGTTTTTAATTGTCATAAGATGCTTTCATTTGGGCTCATTGCATAGGCATTAAAGGATTAGAGTGATTTATAATCCCGGTTAAAAAAATTGTAAAGATATTAATTGATCTTAAATCTTGTTATTTGAACATATTATGATAAGAAACAGTGTTTAAAGGTTTGACATAAACTGTTTACGCCTTGAGATCAAGGTAAAGACCTGTTACAAGGCCGAATATGATATTTTTTCCAAGTGGGCACAGCCAATGATAAAAATAATAAACGTCGTCGATGCATGAGCGAATTTTATGAAAATCGCCCCGATCGTGGAAGCGATGAACAGGTTTCCGGCCAGGATAAAACATTTTCTGGTACATACCGGTCAGCATTATGACAATCATATGTGCCAGGCGTCTTTTGATGGCCTGGGGATATCTGGGCCGGATGTGAATATGGGCGTGGGGTCCGGCAGTCATGCGGTGCAGACCGCCCAAATCATGGTGGCGTTTAAAAAGGTCTGCCTGGAAAAGGCCCCTATCTTGTGGTGGTTGTGGGGGATGTCAATTCGAAAATGGCTTGCGCGATTACGGCCAAAAAGCTGGGAATTAAAGTGGCGCACGTGGAAGCGGGGCTGCGGTCGCGGGACATGAGCATACCGGAGGAAATCAATCGGTTGTGTACGGATGTGTTGTGTGATTATTTGTTTGTCACTGATCATTTTGCGGTCGAAAACCTGATTCAGGGAGGGGTGGGTGAGGAGAATTTTTTTTGTCGGCAATGTTATGATCGATACCTTGCTAATGCTTAAGAAAAAGGCTGAAATATGCTTAAAAAAATACCGGTTCGGGGGGTTATTTTGCGGCAGATTTATAGAAGATTCAAAAACAAGTTCTTTCCAGGCTTCGAAACGTATTGGATTAAGAGATACAGTTCCGGGGGGATCTCCGGGGCCGGCTCATATCGGGAGCTTGCAAAATTTAAAGCTGAGGTAATCAACGATTTTGTGAAAGAAAACGAAATCCAAATGATTAAGGCTTAAAATATTTCAATGCCAGATAGGGTCAGGTCTATGCACTGTTTATTCGATATCGTTCATCCGGCGCATGTGCATTTTTTTAAGCACATGATTTGGGAACTGCAAAGACGGGGGCATGCGACCGCTATAATCGCAAGGGACAAAGACGTTACGTTAGAACTGCTGGATTTTTATGAATTCAAATATAAAACCATTGGGTTTTCCGGGTCCAAAAATCGGGTGCAGCAATTTCAGGAACTTTTGCTTCGAGATCTTGCGATGACCCGCATAGCGATAAAATTTAAACCTGATGTGGTATTGACGCGAAATCCGTCGGGGGTTCAGGTAGCTCGGCTAATTGGGGCGACTGGCGTTTTTGACACAGATGATGGAAGGGCTGCCGGGTTACACTTTAAAGCGGCAGAACCCTTTGCCCATATTATTACGACCCCGGATTCGCTTAATGAAAACTATGGTAAAAAGCATTTAAAATATTCTGGCTATAAGCAGACGGCATATTTGCATCCGGATCATTTTTCGCCTGATTTACAGGTGCTTGATTTGTTAGAAGTCAAGCAGGGCGCCCCCTTTTTTCTGGTTAGATTTGTCGATATGGTGGCGAGCCATGATAAGGGGGAGTCCGGACTTGATTATTCGGCAAAAAGCCGGATGATTGAAATGCTTCAAGCTTATGGGCGGGTTTTTATTTCTTGTGAAGGGCGGGTTCCGGATGAATGGTCCGCAATGCGGATAAAGATCCCCCCGCATATGATACATGACGCCATGGCGTTTGCCACACTCGTGATAGGGGACAGCCAGTCCATGTCTGCCGAAGCTGCGGTCATCGGTACGCCGGCTCTGCGTGTTTCCTCATTTGCCCACCGCCTCCATGTGTTCAAGGAGTTGGAGGATAAATACGGGTTGGTACTATCATATCATCCGGATGACAAGGAAGCATTTATGGGGAAACTAAAAGAGCTGTTGGAAAATCCTGAAAAAATATCTGATATGAAGGCTCTGCATGCGAAGATGATATCTGAAAAATGCAATGTTGCCCGGTGGTTTATTGATTTGGTGGAAAAAATAGGCTCGGGAAAAAGGATGCATTAATCTATGCGAATACTTTCGATTGTTGGTGCAAGACCTCAGTTTGTAAAAGCGGCAACGGTCAGCCGGGCAATTTCCGAGAAAAAACGCTTAAATCCGTCAATTTTCATATCAGAGGAAATCATCCATACCGGCCAGCATTTTGATTACGGCATGAGCCAGGTGTTTTTTGAAAAACTGAAAATGCCGGAACCCGCTGTCAATCTGGGAGTCAATTCCTTCAGCCATGGGGAAATGACGGGCCGGATGATGATTGGGCTGGAAAAAGTTTTTTTGGAGCGCAAACCGGATTGGGTGTTGGTGTTTGGAGATACAAATTCAACAATGGCTGCAGCCTTGGCCGCGACCAAACTTTATATTCCAGTGGCCCATGTCGAAGCCGGGCTAAGAAGTTTCAATAAAATGATGCCCGAGGAAATCAATCGGGTTGTGACAGACCATGTTGCTGATTTATTGTTGTGCCCGACGTTGACCGCAGTTAAGAATCTGAACAATGAAGGATTGACCGATAATGTGCATAGGGTCGGGGATGTAATGTACGACTCAGCGCTTTATTTTATGCAAACTGCAGAAAAAGACTCCCAAATATTGGACGAGCTTGCGCTTGAATCCGGTAAATACTGTTTGGCGACGGTACATAGAGCAGAAAATATAAACAACCCGCCAAATTTGGCGTCAATACTAAAGGCGCTGGAAGAGATTGCCAAAAATGATTGCCCGATAATTTTGCCGCTTCATCCGGGCACCCGGAGCAAAATAGAAGCATCAGGGCGCATTCTAAAACATATTCAAGTGATTGAACCGGTTGATTACCTGGATATGCTAATGTTGGAAAAACATGCCCGTATGATTTTCACGGATTCGGGAGGAGTGCAGAAAGAGGCATACTGGTGCGGGGTTCCCTGTGTTACGATGCGTGAAGAAACGGAATGGGTGGAAACAGTTGATACGGGTTGGAATCAGCTTGTCGGTGCGGATAAGGTTAAAATATTAGATGCTTTTCACACTGCCGAAAAAGGCGGGGATCAGCAGGATGCCTACGGGGATGGCCAAGCGGCTGAAAAAATCCTGGAAATGATGGTGTCGAACCTTGAATTAATCAATTCCCAATCTGTCTAAACGATTGTGACTATCGGTTTCTGGTATAAGGTTTAAGGGAAAACGATGGAGAAATCATAGAATGGCATTGTTAAGCAATAGACTCGCACGGTGGCGACATGAGATGATTCGGCCCTATGTGCAGGGGCATGTGTTGGATTTGGGCTGTGGAGAAGCGGTTATATTGAATACGTTTGGCGATGCCATTGATTATTACTGCGGGGTTGAGTGGAATCAAAAACATGTTGATCATGTTTTAGAACGCTTTCCGGGCGCCGGCATGTATCAGCGGAATCTTGACAAGGATGCCTTGAACCTGGACCGGCAGTTTGATGTTGTTTTAGGGATTGCATTGATCGAGCATATCTGGAATCAGCGCTTTTTGTTTGAACAGGTAATTGATTGCCTGAAGCCGGGCGGAAGGATTGTCATTACCACGCCCACTCCGTTCGGCAATGACATTGTACACAGGCTGGGGGCAAAGCTAAAGCTTTTTGCCCAATCCGCGGTGGAGGATCACATGGTTATCTATAATAGGCTGCGTTTTCAGAATCTCGCCAAAGAATTTGGATTGACAATGCTGATATACAAACGGTTCCAGTTTTTTTGTAACCAGTTGGTGGTGCTGGGGAAGGTGTAAGTTGAGGGTTTAGGGTGTAAGGTATAGGGTATACGGTTTAGGGTTCAAGGTTCAAGGTTTAAGGTTCAGCCGAAGCACCAAATAATAAACAAGCACCAAATAATAAACAAGCACCAAATAATAAACAAGCACCAAATAACAAATCCCAAATCACAAACAAGCACCAAATAATAAACAAGCACCAAATAACAAATCCCAAATCACAAACAAGCACCAAATAACAAATTACAAATTACAAACAATAACCAAATCTCAATGACCAAAATTACAAACAAGGCCAAATTCCAAAAAACAAGCAGATCCCAATGAGCAGAACCAGAATTTGAAAAATCCAGTCCCTGCCTGCAATTGACTTTGCATGGAAACATATTTAAAATACAGAAAAAGATGTTGCTGTCTGAGATATGGGTTTCCGATTGGGAGAATTAATCGATGAAGCCCCCATTTGATTAAAAAGAACCTTACAAAAAACCGAGAGGCAGTCATCACATTTTTCGTAAAGGCGGAATTGAGGAAAAGCCGAATCTGCATTAGCAAACATCAAGTCTGCCATGGAATTATGGATAGAAACAGCCAAAGAATTCAATGATCCCATTCCGGAACCCAAAGGTCGTCGATTGGCTTATGCATAATACATGATAGTGATATCAAGTTTGAATTTTAAATTAAAATCGAGTTTTGTCATATACTTAATGAAATTACAAATCCCAAATTCCAAAAAACAAACAAGCACTAAATATCAATGACCAAAATTCGAAAATTCCACTTCCTGCCTTTTTTGCCTGCAATTGACTTTGCATGGGAACATATTTAAAATATAGAAAAGGAAAAATTGATGAAGATAGAAGAAATAAAAAGAATAGCTGAAGAGTTAATCGCGAAGTTAAGGCCCGAGGTCAAAGTTGTGCGTATTTATGCCTATGGTTCGCAGGTCCGGGGTGGGGCAGTGCCTGGCTCAGATCTCGATTTTCTGAT
>JAGYOX010000047.1 GCA_018399235.1 Desulfobacterales bacterium
TAATACCCAATACCCAAAACCTAATACCTTGAAGTTATTTAGAAGTTGATTTCAGGATGGCAAACCATCTTTTTGCCTGTCCGGAGTAGGCCATATGGAAGCGAAGCTATACGAAAAAAAAGACGATAAGAAGGTTCAATGCCATCTTTGCCGGCATGACTGTGTCATCAAGGATGGCAGGCGAGGGATTTGCAATGTACGGGAGAACCGGGAAGGCGTGTTGCATACGCTGGTGTATGACCGGATCATTGCCCGGCATGTTGACCCTATTGAAAAAAAGCCGTTGTTTCATTTTTTCCCCGGCACACTGGCTTATTCGTTGGGAACAGTGGGATGTAACTTCAGGTGCCGGTTCTGTCAGAATTCTGATATCGCCCATATGCCGACCGAGCATAACGGCCGGATTATGGGCAACCGGGCAACACCGGACGGGATGGTTTCCGAAGCCCTTCAGTCGGGGTGCAAATCCATCGCCTATACGTACAATGAACCAACGGTCTTTTTTGAGCTCGCCCTGGATACGGCCAAACTGGCGCATCAAAAGGGGCTTAAGAACATCTTTGTTACAAACGGCTATATGTCAGAGCAGGCATTGGAAACGATCTGCCCCTATCTGGACGCGGCCAATGTGGACCTTAAGGCGTTTACCGAGGATTTTTATAAAGAGCAGTGCAGTGCGCGCCTGGCGCCGGTGATGGAGACCCTGCGCCAGATGAAATCCCTTGATATATTTGTTGAAGTGACCACGTTATTGATTCCGGGCTTAAACGATGATCCGTCGGAACTTTCGGAATTGGCGGGCTTTATCGTCAACGACCTGGGAAGCGGGACCCCTTGGCATGTCAGCCGTTTTCATCCTTGCTATCGGTTGACGGACCGTCCCCCGACACCGGTCGAAACGCTTTTAAACGCAAGAAAAATAGGATTTAAAGCGGGGCTTAAGTATGTGTATACCGGCAATGTTCCCGGCGAAAGCAGTGAATGTACGTATTGCTATAATTGCGGCTCTCGGCTGGTAAATCGACGGGGATTTTTCGTTTCGGAAAACCGCATCCGGCGAAACCGTTGCCCGGATTGCGGGGCAATTATCCATGGCGTAGGGCTATGCGCTTAAAAATGCCGGGTAAAAACATATTTTCAACCGGATCGGATATTTTTCGGGGTGTTGGCGTCTACGGCCGGATGATAAAGTTCAGCCATTCGATTTTCGCCCTTCCGTTCGCCCTGTCGGCTGTGGTGCTGGCCGCAGGCAACCATAAGATTGGAATGGACGAGATCTTGTGGATTATTTTGGCTATGGTCACTGCTCGATCAGCGGCCATGGGATTTAATAGAGTTGTTGATGCTCCTTTTGACAGAATCAATCCCCGCACGAAAAACCGGGAAATCCCGACCGGCCGAATTTCGATTCAATCCGCGGTGGCATTTGTTTTCGGCTCTTCAATACTTTTTATTCTATCCGCAATCATGCTGGGCCCCTTGTGTGGATACCTGTCTGTACCGGTATTGGCGGTATTATTCGGTTATTCTTACACCAAGCGGTTTACCCGCTGGTGCCATTTATATTTGGGGTTTGTCATTTCAATGGCGCCTATGGGCGCTTGGATCGCAGTTACCAATACTTTTTCATGGGGTATTCTTGCATTGTGCCTGGCACTGATGACCTATATTGCCGGCTTTGATATGATATATGCGTGTATGGATACCGAATTTGACAGGGCGCAATGCCTTTTTTCGGTTCCGGCGATATCAGGCGTCAGACCCGCCCTATGGTTTTCTGCAGGGCTTCATTTGGCCTCGCTCGGTTTTCTGGGGTTTTTGTTTTTATTTTTTGATATGGGGTGGGTTTATTTGACAGCCGTGTTTGCCATTGCCGTTCTTTATGGCATCGAACACCTTTTGGTGGCGCCGGAGAATATGCGTACGATCCATGTGGCCTTTTTCCATGTGAACAGCATTATTTCCGTGGTGTTGTTTTTGGGAATATTCATGGATAAAATAATTTTAGGCGGATTGATATGACGAAACGAATTATCATAGGGATTTGCGGTGCCTCCGGCAGCGTATACGGCATACGTCTTTTAAAGGCGCTTACCGCTCATTCGATTGAAATCTATCTGACCGTTTCAACGGCCGCCCGCTTTGTTATCAGCCAGGAGTTGGGTTATGAAGGGGAGACCGTAAGCGGACTCGTAGGTTCTTACGGCGGTCAGACATCGCACGCAGCTACCATTCACGAGTTTTCCCCGGATGATCTGTCTGCGCCTTTTTCAAGCGGGTCCTTTCAACATGACGGAATGGTCATTGTACCCTGTTCCATGAACACGCTGGCCGCGGTTGCCTCTGGTTTGACAGGGAATCTGATGCAGCGGGCGGCTGACGTATCATTGAAGGAAAAGCGCCCCCTCATCCTCGTCCCCCGGGAAACCCCGCTGAATCGGATTCATCTTTTCAATATGGGCCGGGCGGCCGATGCCGGCGCGACCATCATGCCGGCCGCCCCCTCATTCTATAGCCGGCCGCAAACTGTGGATGAGGTGGTGGATACGGTGGTGTCAAGAATCCTCGATCATCTCGGTATTACAGACAATGGGTTTCCGAGATGGGATGGGATCAGGGGGTAGGTTGGCCGGCGGGTTTATTTCTCTTTCAGAATCTGTCGATTGGCAGCAGAGTCTGGCTGAAAGCGTCACTTCTGCCGAGAGACTCTCAAAATACCTGCCAATTGATGGAGATATGGTGGATCGGGTGATTCAACGGTACCCGATGCGGATCAATCCTTACTACCTCTCATTGATAAAGTCTTCAGACGATCCACTTTGGCGTCAGGCCGTGCCCAATGCGGTAGAGTTGGAAGTTGATGCGGCGCTTAAAGCCGACCCGTTATCCGAAGCGCCGCAATCCCCGGTGGATCATTTGATTCACCGCTATCCGGACCGGGTGGTGTTTATGATTTCAAGCCAATGCGCCATGTATTGCCGTCATTGTATGCGCAAGCGGCGCGTGGGCAAGGGTCGGGCGGTAAGCCGGAAAGCCATAGAAAAGGGCATCGAATACATCCGTGAGCAGCCGGGGATACATGAGGTGATCCTATCCGGCGGTGACCCGCTGCTGATGTCAGATGGGCGGCTTGATGAAATCCTAACTCGGTTAAAAAAAATTAACCATGTGGAGATTCTCCGTGTTCATTCCCGAGCGCCGTGTACGTTGCCGAGCCGGGTCACAAAGGATCTGGCTGTCCTTCTATCCTCATACCATCCGCTGTATCTAAATATCCAGTTCAACCATCCGGCTGAATTGACGCCGGCGGCCATGGCTGCCTGTAAAAAACTTTCCGATGCAGGCATTCCCCTGGGCTGCCAAACGGTGCTGTTGAAAGGAATAAACGATGACGCGGGGGTAATGATGCAGCTTATGCGAGGACTGTTGAAAAACCGGATTCGGCCATATTATCTGCACCATGCGGATCCGGTGCAGGGAACCCGGCATTTTCGGACAAGCATTGCAGCAGGACTTGAAATCATGAAAGAACTGCGGGGCAGAATCCCCGGCATGGGGGTGCCTTCCTATATGATTGATCTGCCCGGCGGGGGTGGAAAGGTCCCCCTGCTTCCGGAATACATCAAAAAAATCAGTAGAAACAAGCTGTTAGTGGAAAACTACGAAGGCAAGGTTTTTGAATATCCGGTTGATTTTTATAAATCGTTCTACCCATAGAATCAAAATCATCCGCTTCTATCTGGAGTTCCGGAACAGCCGAAAACAAAGTTTTTTTGACCGCTTGCTACTATCTGTTCGTGCATCACTGCACCCGGTATTTTGATTTTTTTAATAACCATGATGCGTTGATCAAAATTCGGGGCAATTTTTTTTTAACCGTTTTTACAAGGAGTTATGTGATTTTCAATTTTTATCAGGCATACCAAGTTGCCAATATAATATTATTGTTAATGGATGACAAACAAAGTAACGGTTTAAAAAAAATTGTAACTTTATGTTTTTCCCCATCATATTCTTGACATATGGCCTCAATTCTTTTAAGTATTATTATAGGAATTATTTATCAATTCAGTTGGAATTTTATGTCCCTACAAAATAAACCATATCCCAGAGAGGCTTTTATAAAAGATTTGTTGCAGTTTTATATTAGAATTGTGTTTATCTATCTCTTTTTGTCTCAACTCGAAAAACCAAAAAAGTATAAAAGCCAAATTTTCTTGAGGTTATACAAATTTTGCCAAGGAGAAAACTATGAAAGGGAAAAGCATAATTTTTGGGTTGGGGATTATATTTTTAGCTTTTAATGTTTTTTCTCAAACTCAAGAGGATTTGAATGCCCTCTATTTTCCCCATGTTGACAGCGGTAGTCAATGGGAAACCGAAATCTGCATAATCAATTCAAACGATCAAGAACTGTCAGGCACGCTTGAGTCCTATGACAGTGAGGGCACAAAAATATCACAAAAGTATTTAACACTATCCGGCAAGGGTCGCCGCGTCCTAACCGTTGGCGAAGAATTCTCAATGCCCGGGAATATCAGATACATGGTATTCTCAAGTGCTTCTTCCGACATATGCGGATATACCAAATTTTACCAGGAAGGCATTTGTAGAGTAGCGGTTCCGGCGGTTCAGGAGATCAACACAGGGGATATTTATATCCCCCATATCGACTCAAGTGATAAATGGTGGACCGGCATCATGCTTGTAAACACGACTGATGTAAGCAAGACATTGAGGATTAACTTTAATACCGGCCAGACCAAACAAATTAATATAGTTCCGGGGGGGCATGAGAGTTTTACTGTAAGGTCTCTTTTCGGAGAGGTCCCCCAACCAGGGATCGAATCCGCCGTTATAGAGTATGGAGAAGGGGTCATCGGGGCTGAACTGTTTGGATGTGATAAACAGTTGGGCGGGATTTTACTAAAAACCGAATATTCGGATACCCTGTACTTTCCCCATGTAGACAGCGGCGAAGAGTGGTGGACAGGTATCCAAGCCTATAATCCAAGTCTTAGTGCCGCCAGCCTGACGGTAACTCCTTACACGGAGGATGGCACAGCTTTGCCAGGGTTTGGCATCGAGGTCCTCGCTGGAAGCAAATATGTTGAAATGGCAAGGAATACAGATTTGCCCGAAGAAGCAGCATGGTTCAAGATACATTCTACTCAGCAGTTAATTGGTTTTGAGCTTTTCGGCACCTGGGACGGCAAACAATTGTCCGGCATTTCAACGGTTAACATCACCCGCCGGGAAGGGGTTTTCCCAAAGCTGGAGGATGATGGTTGGACCGGGGTCCATTTTGTTAACGCCACGGATACCCCTGCGAATATCACCTTAAGCATCTATGATGATGGGGGGTATAAGATTAATGAAAAATCGATTCCATTAGCGGGGCATGGTAAATTTGTGGGTCTGGCGGCGGATATGTTTGGCGGTCCGATTACGGCGGGCACCTACCTGAAATTCAGTTCAGATAAGGATGTGGTGGGTTTTCAGCTAAACGGCTCGGCCGATGGGACGATGCTTGATGCTTTAGCCGCCTCAGGAGAATCCTTCGAAATTGACGATAGACAGATCCGTCTTGTGTCACCCGGTGTATCCGCATCAGATGGTGAGTTTGAGGACAGAATCAGGGTGACCTGGGATTTATCAGAAGCGGCCACCAACTATGAATTATATAGGGCCGAATCATGTAAAGGCCCAAAGACTAGGGTGGCAACCACCGCCGCCACTACCTATGATGACATGTTTTTACCCTGCGGTGTATATTTTTACTACTGGGTCAAGGCAATCAATGGTAGCGGGGAAAGCGATTTATTTTACTATGATTTGGGGTTTGCCCGGTGTCCGGAGGAGCCGGTAGACGAGGTGAGTGATGGAGAGGGTGATGCGGAGGATTCAGAGGAAGAAGAAACAGATAAGCCGGTGACTCTGGATAGACCTATTGGGAACAAGGCTTCAGACGGGGCGTACGCGGACAAGATCCGCATAACCTGGAACACCGTACAGAATGCAACATCTTATGATGTTTACAGGGCTGAATATATTTGTGCTGAAAAGACAAAAATTGGGTCTTCCTCTGTCAATACCTTTGATGATACATCCGTACCAAACAGGGCAATCTATTATTATTGGGTAAAAGCTAATAATAATTCGAACTGTAGCGAATTCAGTGATTACGATACAGGGCATCTGATGCGTATACCCGATCCGCCGACCGGCGTTTCAGCCTCAGATGGAAAATACCTCAATAAGATTCGCGTGACCTGGAATGCTGTAGATATTGCAACATCATATGATATTTATAGGGCTGATTGGTATAGGGATCCGAAAACCAAGGTTGGCACGACTTCAAACACTAGCTTTTACGATTCCTCTGTTGAATGCAGCACCTCAAATCCGGATGAATATACTTACTTTGTTAAGGCACGCAACGATGCAGGGGTCAGTAATTTCAGTGATTATGATACGGGATATGCTTATCAGACGCTTCGAGACCCTTATAATGTGTCAGCATCAGATGGCGAGCAATGTTGTGTATACATAACATGGGACCCTGCAACTTGCGGCGGGATATGCCAGAATTCTGGTTCAGCGTCATCATATAAAATCTACAGGGCTTCTTCTCTTGAAGGGACAAAAACCCTCATAGGAACAGTGAGTGGTCCATGTTTCAATAACTACAAATATACGGATTCCACGGTGACTTGTCTAAATGTTTATTATTATTGGGTTAAGGCTATAGACGCCAAGGGTTATACCAGCTGTATTTACGGTGAACCGGATTCGGGCTACTGTTCCAGTTGTTTAGAAGATTAAAAGTTTTGTTTGGAGTTAGGATGGGCCTTTTTTTTGATTTCTATGATAACGGGGCGGTATCGTCCTGTTTTTCGGGCCTGCCTGTCTTTTAACTTAATCGCCGTCATAGCCATTCCGAAAAAAAGAAATCCGAAAACGGCCGCAACAATCGAGGGATCACCGTCAAAGTTGGGGGCGATGGAGTTGCCGAGGAGCGCCCCGATGACCAGGGCGATGATTGGAAAAATGTAGAGCATAAAGGAGAGGCGTATAAGCTGACCGGTCTTAAACGTCACCACGACGATATCCCCGGCAGTTGCTCCGATTGGATTGGCTACTTCGATCTCAATCTCTTTTACGTTGCCCATGCTGTGGCAGACATGGCGTTCCGAGCAGCCTTCGCAGGCAGTCGTCCGTTGAGTTCTGATAAGGGCCGTATCCCCTGTTGTCCGGGTTATAATACCTTCTTCTAATGCCATAGGGCGTTTCTCATTCTTTTATTTCAGCATACGGACGCAGGGATGGGGGCTCAATCTAATCCTATACGCATATTTTCTTCAGGATGCCTCCTGGTGCGTCTTTGGTTCATCTGAATAACAGATCAGACCGCATCTCAAGCACCGACTGGCTTCCTTTTTCGCCATTTCCTCGGTAAATCCCTTTTCGATTTCCCGGCAGGAGGTACCTACCTCACTGATACCGCAAATGGGCATTATCTGTCTTGGCACCGGTTTAACATTTTCCAGATGACTGACCGTTTGCAGGACCGTGTCAGAACTGATCACATTTTCCGGTAAGTCCAGCTTGATGCCGTACATGCGTTTATGAATGGCTGCCGCCGCTCTCCGGCCGGCAGCCATCGCCCGAATGGCTGCGCTGAAATCGGTAATAGCATCCGCTTTGGAAAGCAGGCCGATAGACTGAGAACCGTCAACCGGATTTTTGGTTGGAGAAATGCCAATCCATTTCAGTGGTCCGGTGGTTTCCGTTACATTTTCTGAAGGGGCTTCAATTTCATTTTCCGGAGCTTCTGTTTCAGCATGCGGTATAGTAAAAATAAGCTCCGGTAGACGGCCGGATTCAAGTATCAAGGTATCCGCCGAAATCATCGCGCCATCTCTGCTTGTTAAATCAATATATTCGATTTCAGTAAGGCGATTGCCTTCACCGGCAAGCGATGCAATCTTTGCATTAAAGATGGGTTTGACACCGTCTTTTTCCAGCATTTCAATGGTTGATTCGTCAATAGAAGCTGCATTTTTCGGTTTGCTGAACAAAATCGTTATATTCTCAGCCCCGAGGTGACGGCAGATCTTGACGGCATCAGCAGTGAGGGGACCGGTATCTGTGAGCACGATATCGGATTTTATTTTAAGGCGGTTTTTATTTTCCAGGCCGGTTTTCATTAAATCGATAAGGAGATAAGTGCCGGGGACAGCCTCTTCCTGGGGATGGTTTTTAAGGCGTTCCAGCCGGCTGTCCCAGCCGCCGGTCGCCAGGAATACGGATTCATATCCTTTTTCTAAAAGTGAGGCGATGGTGAAATCCCGGCCAAGCACCTGGTTGGTCTGAGCGGTGACCCCCATATCCAGTACCCCGTCAATATCCCAGTCAAGGATCTCCGGTGGCAGCCGGTATTGGGCTATAGCGGTTCTAAGAAGTCCTCCCAGTTGATTGCCGGCTTCGAAAACAGCGGGCGAATGCCCCAACCGGGCGGCGAAAAACGCTGTTGAGAGGCCTTCCACGCCGCCGCCGATAACAGCAATGCGCCGGTTGGTTGCCGGGGCTTTATATGGTTGTATATGGTTCCCCGTCTCTCTTTCATAGTCTGCGACAAACCGTTTAAGATAATTAATGGCCACCGGTTCATCGATTAGATTTCGCCGACATGCGGCTTCGCATGGACGCGGGCAGATCCTTCCGATAACTGTTGGGAAAGGATTCCGTTCCTTGATTATCTGAACCGATTTATGGTAGTCGCCAAGGGTGATTTGGCGGATATATTCTCTGATGTCGATTCCCGCCGGGCAGGCTCTCTGACATGGGGTGGTGCAGTCTTCAGTCGTATATTCTTTTAAAATCCGGCGGGTGACCGATGAGAGCTTAATAATATTTTTCGGGCAGACCCGCTCACAGGTCCCGCAGCCGGTGCATTTGTTTTCATCCACTTTCGGCAGGTTGTCCTCTCCCATGGTAATGGCGTCAAAGGGGCATGCCTCTGCGCATGAGCCAAGGCCCAAACAGCCGATATGGCATTCTTTCATACCGCCATAGAGCAGTGCCGCGGCTTGACATTTGCTCAACCCGTCATACCGGTATTTCAGTTCCGCCTCTCCCACCCCGTAATAGCAGCCAGGGCGGGCAATATCCGGTTCTTTGGCCTCAATGCTCATACCCAAAACAGCGGCGATTTGTTCGGCCAGGTCCGCGCCGCCGGCTACACATGAATCCGGGGGCGACTCCCCCGCAACAATGGCTGCCGCATTGGCGGCGCATCCGGGGTATCCGCAGCCGCCGCAGTTTGCGCCCGGCAAAAGCTCATCGATCTCCTCGACTTTTGGGTCTACATAGACATAAAAGACTTTCGATGCCAGGGCCAAGCAGGAGCTGATGATTATTCCAAGTCCGCCCATCATGAAAATCGCTTCAAACATTGGTTAACTCCTGTATTGTCAAAGATAACCGTTTCAGTGTGTTTCCATATTCCGTATGGCTTCGATTGCTGAGACGGATCAGTTAAAAATTTAAAAAGGGTTGAAATATACCACTGTCTCCGCCGGATGTCCATTGATATTTCAAATACCTTTTTCATAATCTTCGCATGTTGTCAATATAGTTACCGTTTCGCCAGTCAAACATAGCTTGACGAAAACAGCGCATTCGGATTAGTATGGTTTTTCTTTTTATTTGTGGAGAAAGGTAATGGAATCTTATCAAAACCAGGTCAAAGAAGCGGCCCGATATTTGCGAAGGTATATAGATGTTGCGGATATAGGCATTATGACCGGAACAGGGCTTGGCGATAGTATCAATGACCTGGAAACAAAGGCTGCAGTTGAATACCGGGATATACCCCATTTCCCCGTATCCACGGTTCAGAGTCATTATGGCAAGCTTATCGCGGGGATCCTGAACGGACAGCGTATTATTGCCATGCAAGGACGGTTTCATCTTTACGAGGGGTATTCCGCATTTGCCGTAACCTTTCCCATCCGGGTTATGCAGGCCATGGGCGTTCATACACTGGTGCTTTCCAATGCATCCGGAGGCATTAATTTGAATTTTGCGCCCGGAGATATTATGCTTATCAATGATCATATTAATCTTACCGGTGAAAACCCTTTGATCGGGCCTAATGTTGACGAATGGGGCCTTCGTTTTCCGGATATGATTGGGGCTTATGACCCCGGTCTGATCCGGATTGCTGAAAAAGCATCCATATCCAATGGGTTTTCATTACAGAAGGGGGTTTATGTCGGGCTTAAAGGGCCTTCTCTGGAAACTCCGTCGGAGACCCGTTTTCTTCAGAGGATTGGCGGGGATGCGGTGGGATTTTCCACCGTCATGGAGGCCATTACCGGCGTGCATGCCGGCATGAGAATCCTGGGACTGTCAACCATTACCAATATAAATGATCCAGATAATCCAGTGCCGGCAAAGGTTGAGGCCATCATTGAGGTCGCCAGGCAGGCCGCCCCCCGGCATGCGCAGATTATTCAATCTATCGCACGTGAGCTTGCAGACTATGGAACCGATTGACATCCTGGTAACAAACGGCACGGTCCTGACTCTGGATAGTTGCGAAACGCTTATTGAAGATGGGGCGGTGGCTGTTACCGGAGATAGCATTGCCGATATCGGTCCGGCATCAAAATTTTCAGCCTGTGAGGTAAAGACACGGATTGATGCCAACAGCGGTATTATCATGCCGGGATTGATAAATACGCATACCCATGCCGCCATGACCTGCTTTCGGGGGCTTGCCGACGATATGGACCTGATGACCTGGCTGAATGATTATATTTTTCCGGCGGAAGCGAAATTAACCAACGAAAAAGTCTATTGCGGGGCGATGCTGGCATGTGCCGAAATGATATTGTCCGGCACCACCTGTTTTGCGGATATGTACCTTTTTGAGGATGCCGTGGCCGAGGCTGCAAAAAATGCGGGTATGCGAGCGGTGGTGGGCGAGGTGCTCTATGATTTTCCATCCCCGAACTATGGTACAATCGAAAACGGGTTCTCTTATACCTCTGATTTAATGGTTAAATGGAATGATGAACCGTTGATCACAGTTGCCGTGGAGCCCCATTCACCATATTTATGTGCACCGGATCTGCTTGAAAGGGCAGAAGCCATAGCCGCGAAAAACAATGCCCCCCTGATTATCCATCTTGCAGAAACCATCAGTGAAACGGATAAAATCCGCTCCGTTTACGGCAAAAGCCCGGTGGCGCATTTATCGAATATCGGGGTATTATCCCCACGGCTGGTGGCCTGTCATTGTGTTGTTTTATCAGACGAGGATATTTCACTCCTTCGGGAAAAAGATGTTAAGGTTTCCCATAACCCGGAAAGCAACATGAAGCTTGCCGCCGGCATTGCGCCGGTGCCCCGTCTGCTGGATGCCGGCGTTTGTGTGGGGCTTGGAACGGACGGCTGTACCAGCAACAATAATCTGGATATGTTTGCGGAAATGGATACAGCCGCCAAGATTCATAAGGTCAACTGCCTGGATCCCACGGTCATGGATGCTAAAACCGTGGTCCGGATGGCCACTATTGAATCCGCCAGGGTCCTCGGTCTGGATCAGACAACAGGCTCTTTAGAAATCGGAAAAAAGGCGGATTTGATTGTTGTGGACACCCAAAAGCCCCATATGACCCCTATGTATAATATCTATTCGCACCTTGTTTATGCCGCCGGCGGTAACGATGTATCAACCGTGGTTATCAATGGCCGACAGGTGATGCAGGACAGTCGTCTGGTGTCGATGGATCTTGAAAAGGTTATGGCCGACGTCAACCGGATTGCGGAAACGATTCGAAACGGTTGAGATTGATTTTGTTCTGTAAACAGTTTATAGTTTAATCTAATGCATTATAATTTTAGCCGCAAAAGAGCTCACAACAGACGGCGGATATGCCTCTGTTTGGGGGCCCTGTTCATTCTCGCTGCTTGCGGGATAGTTTCAAAGGCACATGCCGATCCCTCTTTCGTTCTTATGAGTAATCCCGAAGCCCTCGGGGGCCATACTTCACCCGGCGCCGTTGACAGTGGAGTTGACGAGTTCGGGGAATTCGAGGAGTTCGAAGAGTTTGAGGCTGAATCCGCAGCGCCGGTATTTGATCCGTTGATCGGATATAACCGGACGATGACGCATGTTAATGACCGGCTCTATTTTTGGGTGTTAAAACCTGTGGCCCAGGCCTACGGGGCGGTTGTGCCGGAGTTTGCGAGGCAGTGCCTCAGTCGGTTTTTTGATAACCTGGGGTTTCCGGTCCGGTTGGTGAACACCCTTTTCCAGATAAAACTAAAGGGCGCGGGCGTTGAAACTTTGAGATTCGGGGTTAATTCGACCGTTGGCATTGTCGGCTTCTTCGATCCGGCCAAAAACTGGATGCATTTATCCCCATACGAAGAGGATTTCGGCCAGACGTTGGGCTATTATGGGTTGAACGGGGGATTTCCTCTGGTACTGCCCCTGTTCGGCCCGTCAAACCTTCGGGACTCTCTGGGCCGGGTGCCGGATAGCTATTTAGATCCCATTAATTATATTCCAAATATTTACGTTCAAGCGGGTGCTCCCGCCGTGAATGTCGTGAACCGGACATCGCTTCATATCGGCGAATATGAGGCGTTGCGAAAGGATGCCATGGATATGTATATTTTATTTCGTGATGCTTATGAACAAAACCGGGAAAAGAAAATCGAGGAGTAACATGCGCTATTTTATCTGTTTGGGGATTGTTTTGATGGTGTTCGCAGGCTTAGTCGTGTCACCGGTGGCCGCCGATGATACCAAAGCCGTCTCGCAGTTATTGAAGGGTAAAATCGATTCCGCCCTGGCTGTGCTCGATAACAAGGATATGACCGAGGCGGAAAAGAAGGAAAAGATCATGTCGATTGTGGAGCCGGTGATTGACTTTGAATTAATGGCCAAGCTGACGCTGGGCAAGGGCAACTGGATCCGGCTCTCTGGGGAGCAGCAGCAGGAATTTATTGATCTTTTTGTTGAACGCTTAAAAGCCTCCTATTTGGATAAAACCACCCTGTATTCGGATCAGGAGGTTGCGTATCACCCGGCTGTCAAGCAAGGGAGCAAAATTCACGTACCAATGGATGTGATTACCAAGGACAAAACCGCCGAGGTGCTGTATAAGTTCTATTCAGCAGGGGATCAATGGAGAATCTATGATGTTGAAATCAATGGGGTGAGCCTTATTAAAAGCTACCGTTCCCAGTTTGATGAAATCTTGCGAAGCGGTACGGTCCAAGATCTTTTTGACGAGCTGAAGCGACCCGCGGACGAATAATTCACACTGAATCTCATTTTTTTTATTATTTGGGTAGGTAGACATGGCGAAAAAGGACGTCCCTGTAGTCAGGTTCTATGATAGGGTCATATTATCCCATCCACGGAAGGTAATTGCCTGTCTTTTAATTATTATTGCAATCCTCGGGTATTTTGCCAAAGATTTTCGGATCGATGCCTCTCCAGACACGCTGGTCAATGAGAGCGACGAGGATATCCAGTATGCCTGGAAAATTTATAATCGCTATGGCGTACAGGATTTTTTATTCATCGCCTATACCCCCGAACAGGACCTCCTTTCAGATGAAGTGCTTGAAGATATCGCCGGTTTGAAAAAAGATTTGAGCCAATTGGAGCGGGTAGCTTCCGTAGTCACACTTCTTGATGTCCCTCTCCTGGAGAGTCCGCCGTTGTCGATCAGCGAAATGGCGGGTGAACTGCCAACCCTCACTTCTCCGCGCGTCGACAGGGAAATGGCCCGGAAGGAGCTGAAAACCAGCCCGATTTACCGTAACCTGATGGTCAGCCCGGATTTGGAAACAACCGGCATCCAGATCAGCTTCAAGGAGGGCACGCACTTCAGAAATATAGTGGACCGGCGGATTGCACTGGAAGAAAAGGCTCAAAAACAGGGGCTCTCCGCATCTGAACAGGCCGAATATGATCAGATTGTTAAAAAAATCGAGGAGCTTCGCGACCAGTTCAACGCCCAGAGGAATGCTGATATAAAACGAATCCGGGAAATCATGGACAAGTATAGGGATGACGCCGATCTTTTTCTGGGCGGCGTCAGTATGATTGCACATGATCTCGTCCGGTTTATTAAAAATGATTTGAAAGTCTTCGGTATTGGTGTGGTCTGTTTCCTGATCGTTGTGCTCGGATATATATTCAGGCGCCCCAGGTGGATCATTCTGCCCATGCTTTGCTGCGCGTTTTCAACCGTCGCCATGGCAGGGCTCCTTGGCCTTTTTGGGTGGCGGGTGACGGTGATTTCATCCAACTTCATATCCCTGCAGTTGATTATCACCATGGCGATTGCAATTCATCTAATTGTTCGCTATCGGGAAGCCCTGTGCCAGAACCCTGATGAAGATCATCGCAACCTGGTCCTTGAAACCATGCGATTCAAGCTGACCCCCATTTTTTATGCGGCTTTGACCTCCGGTGCCGGTTTTGGCTCCCTTCTGCTTGCAGATATCAAACCGGTCATCACTTTCGGCTGGATGATGGTCGGGGGCATTATTGTCTCTCTGCTGATAACCGTCATATTTTTCCCAGCCTTTCTTGTGCTGCTTAAAAAGACCGAACCGCCTCCTGTCTGTGGCGGAAGTATTTTTTTAACCTCTGTTCTGGGGAAATTTACAGCATCAAGGAATCGGTTCATTTTGGTTTTAAGTGTGCTTGTCCTTTTACTTAGCGCCGTCGGTATATCTCGCCTTGAGGTGGAGAATTCGTTTGTGAATTATTTCAAAAAGTCCACAGAAATCTACCAGGGCATGAAGGTAATCGACCAGAAGCTGGGCGGCACCACCCCTCTTGATGTCATTGTCAATTTGGAAGACTCGGAGAAACCGCAAGCCGGGGATGAGAGTGAGGAGCAGGCGGCATCTGCCGGAGATTTTGATATGTTCTCCGAGTTTGATGAGCCGGAAAGCGGGGATCAGTATTGGTTTACCCCGTACAAGATGCAGAAGGTGCTTGAAATTCATAATTATCTGGAGAGCCTGCCGGAGATCGGGAAGGTCCTTTCTCTGGGAACCATGATGAAAGTGGCCAGAGACTTAAACGATGGCAAAAGTCTGGACAGTTTCGAGTTGTCCCTGATCTATAATGAAATTCCGGAAGAGTTTCAGGAAGAACTGGTCAAACCGTTTGTTTCCGTCGAACATGATCAGGTCCGTTTGATGGTCCGGGTTCAGGATACCAAGCCGTCGTTGAAACGTAACGAACTGATCAATCAGATTCGTCATAAGCTTACCCACGATTTCGGATATAATTCGGCAAACGTGCGGCTGACAGGATTACTGGTGCTTTACAATAATGTTTTGCAAACCCTTTTTGAATCCCAGATCCTGACCTTAGGCATTGTGTTGTTCGCCCTGATGCTCATGTTTTTGGTTCTTTTCAGGTCGCTCAAGGTCGCCCTTATCGCGGTATTTCCCAATTTACTGGCGGTTTCCGTGGTCCTCGGGGTGATGGGGTGGGCCAACATCCCATTGGATATTATGACCATTACCATTGCCGCCATCAGCGTCGGTATCGCTGTAGATGATACCATCCATTACATCCATCGTTTCCGAAAGGAACTCCGTAGCGACTGGAACTATATCAACGCTATGCACCGCAGTCATGGAAGCATCGGCTATGCCATGTATTACACCTCTCTTACGATTATTCTTGGCTTCTCCATCCTGGCGCTGTCAAACTTTATTCCGACGATTATATTCGGTCTGATGACCGGTCTGGCCATGCTGATTGCCCTGCTGGCGGCATTAACCCTTCTGCCAAGCTTGATTATCATGTTCACCCCCTGGCGCAAGGATAGAAAAACAAGTCGAGGATAACCCAAAACCGGTTTTGAATCAGTCAGCGACATATGACCGTATCATTCATAATGGCTGCGTGGTTACGCTGAATCCGGAGTTTGATATCGTTGAGGATGGCGTCGTCTGCATTCAGGATGGCCTGATTGCGAGGATTGAAAAAAAAGCCCCCGATTTTAGTTCCGCCGGTGAATGGATTGATGCAGACGGCGGCCTGATCCTGCCGGGGCTGGTCAACACGCACGGGCACCTGCCCATGTCGATTTTCCGAGGTCTGGCCGATGACCTGCCGCTTGCGGAATGGTTGAACGACCATATTTTCCCTGCTGAAAACCGCTTTATTAATTCCGATTCGGTGAAAACCGGTGCCTGGCTTTCCTGCCTGGAAATGCTTCTCTCCGGCACGACTACCTGCTGTGATGGCTATTTTCTGGAGGATTCGGTTGCCGAAGCGGTGCTTGATACCGGCATACGGGCTGTACTGGCCCAAGGGGTAATAGATTTTTCAGCCCCGGGGGTTTCCGAACCGGCCCAAAATTTAGAAATCGCCACGACCTATGTCTCAAAATGGCAGAATGCGTCTGACCGGATCATTCCATCAATTTTTTGTCATTCGCCCTATACCTGCTCGAAAGAGACCCTAGTCAGGGCCAAAGAAGCGGCTGCAAAGGCAGGCGTTTGTTTTCAGATCCATGTCGCAGAAACCAAAAACGAGGCGGCCCGGATTCAAAACGAGCACGGCCTATCGCCGGTGAAGTATCTGGACAGCCTTGGGGTTCTGGATGAGCAGACATTGGTTTCTCACGCCGTATGGGTGGATGACGGGGATATAGACATATTGTCTTCCCGCGGGGTTGGCATTTCTCACAACCCGGAAAGCAATATGAAGCTTGCCTCGGGCGTGGCGCCCGTACCGAAATTCATCAACGCGGGGATTCCGGTGGGCCTTGGCACGGACGGGTGTGCCAGCAACAACAACCTGGACCTGTTTACGGAAATGGATACCGCGGCCAAGCTGCATAAGGTGGTATCGCAGGACCCGACGGTCATGGATGCCAGGACTGTTTTACGCATGGTCACCATTGAGGGGGCCCGGGCCCTTGGTCTGGATGACCGGATCGGATCGATTGAGCCAGGAAAATGGGCGGATTTGATTGTTATCGATCTTCGTCAACCCCACCTGACCCCGATGTATCATCCGGCGTCCCATCTGGTATATGCCGTACGCGGTTCGGATGTCCGGGACGTATTCGTGCAAGGCGTGCCGCTTGTCCGAAACCGTCAGGTGATCGGTCTTGATGCCGAAGAGATCATGCGGCAGGCTGCGGCGCTTGGCCGTAAGATATGGCAGGCGGATTGAGTCGAGTTGTTCAATATGACGGTAATTACAATAGGAGCGTTTAAATGGATTTAGCCGGGTTAATCTCTGCTGCCAGGGGGGATCAGGCGGTCGACCGGTTATTAGAAAATGCCCGGGTAGTCAATGTTTATTCAGGTGAAGTCGAATCCCGTCATGTTGCCTTATATGATGGATATATTGTGGGTTTTGGTGAATATGAGGCTCGTGAGCGTGTCGATATGGGCAACCGGTTCCTCGTCCCCGGGTTTATAGACGCCCATGTACATATAGAAAGTTCAATGACGGGAGTGCCCGGGTTTGTCCGGGCGGTTCTGCCGCGAGGCACTACTTCTGTGATAGCCGATCCTCACGAAATCGCCAATGTTATGGGCGTTAAGGGGATTGAATACATGATTAACGAGGGGCAACGCATGCCCATGAATCTATTTTTTGCGCTTCCTTCCTGCGTGCCTGCCACAGATATGGAGACCTCCGGGGCCCGCCTGGATGCCGAGGCGCTTGCCCCATTTTTATCAAACCCTCAAGTGCCGGCTTTGGGGGAGATGATGAATTTTCCGGGCGTTATTCATTATGACCCGCAGGTTATAAAGAAAATCAAAATGGCCGCAGAAGCCGGCAAGACGATTGACGGTCATTGCCCGGGGCTCTCCGGGAAAGCCCTGAATGCTTACTTGGCCGCCGGAATTGCCAGTGATCATGAATGCGTCTCAGCCGAAGAGGCCAGAGAGAAGCTTTCAGCCGGTATGTACATCATGATCCGTGAAGGCACCGGTGCCAAGAATTTGGATGATTTACTGCCTATGGTAACGCCGCGAAACGCTCACCGGGTGATGTGGTGTACGGATGACCGGCATCCGCAGGAAATCTGTCACGAGGGCCACATCGACGGGATACTTCGGCGGGCCATTCATGCCGGTCTGGATCCGGTGACGGCCATTCAGATGGCAACCCTTAACCCGGCCCGATATTTCAATCTCCCACGCATCGGCGCCATTGCGCCGGGAATGCGGGCGGACATGGTAGTGGTTTCGGATTTAACCCGTCCGGTGTCGGAGCAGGTCTATGCCGGGGGCGTTTTGGCAGCGGAAAACGGGGAGATGCATCCTCATATTGAAATTCCGGGGCCGGCTTACTGCCCATCGGCAATGCATGTGGATCTTGAGCATCTTGATTTTCAAATACCTGCAAGGGGGCAGAGGGCAAGGGTTATAGAGATTATTCCCGATCAAATCGTGACCCGGCAAAAATTCCTGCCAATCAAACAGAAAAACGGGCTTACCCTGGCGGATACGACGAATGACATTTTAAAAATTGCCGTTGTGGAGCGGCACCATAAAACCGGAAATATAGGAAAGGGCTTTGTCACGGGGATTGGGATCAAGAAAGGGGCTATGGCATCCAGCGTTGCCCATGATTCGCATAATATCGTTGTTGTGGGGGTTAATGATGAGGATATGCGAACAGCGGTCGAACATGTAGTTACTATGCAGGGCGGACTTTGTGTCGTTTGTGATCGATCGGTCAAGGCTGAGCTTGCGTTGCCCATCGCCGGGCTCATGTCAACCGAATCAATTGATACGGTCCGTCAACAGGCTGACCGGCTGAACGATGCCGCCGGGGCGATGGGTTGCCGATTGCCGAATCCGTTCATGACGCTGTCATTTTTAGCCCTTCCGGTAATCCCTGAGCTGAAAATAACCGACAAAGGGTTGTTTGATGTGGATAAATTCGCCCATGTGCCGTTGTTTGTGGATTAAAGCACAGGGCCATAAAGATACTGATGCCTGATCCCCAGTACCTGAAACCTGAACACCGAGCACTAAAACATAGAACGTAGAACCTGAACACTGGGCATATATTCGGACTGGGCGCCGTCAAAAAAGCGGGATTATTAAACGACAATAAAAGCCGGACATAGCTAATGAACGATGAAGATACTATAAAGGAAGCGTATGCGCCGGATCATTCCAGGCAGGTGATCATCGCAGACGATGATCTGACCACGTTGAGAATACTGGAGCGCACGCTTGACAAGGCGGGTTTTGAGCCGATATCCGTATCCAGCGGAACGGACGTGCTTGAGAACCTTTCGGACGAAACCTGTGCCGTGATACTCGATATCCAGATGCCGGGGATAAACGGGCTTGAATGTTTGGATTATATCAACCGGGAATATCCGGATCTGGCGCCGATCATGTTGACCGCCAGCGATGACGTATCAGATGCCGTCTATGCGATGAAACGGGGGGCATTTGACTATATTGTTAAGCCGTTTAAGGCCCCTCAGATAACGGCCCTTGTTACCCGCGCCGTGCATTCGTTTGAGCAGACGATCCGGCTGCGGGAGGCTGAAGAAAGCCTCAGGCAGGCCCGGGAAAATGAGATCTATGTTGCCTCCCGGATACAGCAATCCCTTCTGTTGGGCCGGCCGCCGGCCGGGTTTCCGGGGCTTGAAATCGCCCATATGACAATTCCTTCCCAGGAAGTGGACGGGGATTTTTATGATTTTATCCAGCTGGATTCAAGGTCAATGGACCTTGTGGTCGCCGACGTCATGGGAAAAGGCATACGGGCAGCATTCATGGGGGCCGCATTAAAGAGTTATTTTCTCAGGGTAGTAAATGAAACCCGTCTTTCCAGTGAAGGGCACGCCTGTATAGCGCCCGAAGACATCGTGGATTCAGTTTGCGACCATATGATTTCAGAGCTTCAGGCCCTGGAATCATTCGTAACCCTTTTTTATGCCCGGTTTTACCCAAAAAGGAGCCAATTGACGTACGTTGACTGCGGCCATGTTCGCCCGCTTCATTTCCATCACAGGTCAAACCATATCAGCCTGTTAAGGGGAGAAAATATGCCGCTGGGGTTTCCGGAAAAAAATCCGTTTCGCCAGTTTAATGTATCCTTTGAAGCAAAAGATGTGTTCTTGTTTTATTCGGATGGCCTCACGGAAACAAAAAGCCCGGCCGGGGATTTGTATGGAGAAGAGCGTTTGATCGATTTTTTGAGTGCCCATGCCGCCCTGTCTATGGATGAACTCATCCGGGCGGTAAAAGCAGAAATTGTAGAATTTTTCGGGTCCGCTGAGTTTGCCGATGATTTTACCTGTATTGCCGTCAAGATAGACGCCAATCCCTTGCCCTTAGAGCTTTTAGGGCGGCAGGAGCTTTGTTTTGACAGTCGCCTTGATGAATTGCAGCGGGTTCGGCGGTTTATCCGGATGTTCGGTAAAAAATACATGCGCCGGGCATCGGACGAGCCCCGAATCGCGGGCATCGAACTCGCTGCGGTGGAGTTGACATCAAATATCATTCGGCATGCATACGATAACCAACCGGGGTATCCCATCCGGCTGGAAGCACTTGCCTATCCACAGGAGATAACCTTTTCTTTCTATAACCGGGGCAAACCGTTTGACCCCGGAACTGATCCCGCACCTGAACTAGAGGGGCCGAAAGAAGGAGGCATGGGGGTTTATATCATTGAGAAGTCGGTTGATGAAATTACCTATTCAAGAAATGAGAATGACGAAAACTGTGCCCGGATGTTGATTCGCTGGTGTTAGCGAGTCTTGTTCGGTCACTAGATAGATGGGAGTGAATCAATGGCAGTCAAGCTGAAAGTTAAAACATATGCTGATGTCGCAGTCGTGGAACTCAGGGAAAAAGCCCTGGATGCAAGCAACAGTGAAAAGTTTAAAAATAGCATCACTGAAACCCTGGAGTCCCATAAAAAATTAGTCATTGATCTTTCCCGGGTGGAATTCGTTGACAGCTCGGGATGCGGGGCGCTTTTGTCCTGTCTGCGGCAGTTGGGCGACAGGGAAGGGGAATTAAAGCTCTGCGGGGTTCAGAAGAATGTTCAGCGGCTTTTTGAACTGGTTCGAATGAATCGCATCGTTGATATCTATCCGACCAAAGATGATGCCCTGAAAGGGTTCCAGAACCAATAGCCGGAAAATCCGTTATGGCGAGTAGTTATAGCATTTCAGGCGATAAAGGCCGGCCCGGCCATCTCCTGCGCCCGGTACAGATAATAGCGGGATTCATCATAGGGGTAGTCCCAGCATCCCTGGCGGTGGATCATTTGGCCGCCGAAGCCGGTTTTGAACCGGTAAAGGCCGTACATGGGATGATAAGGATCCGGGCCGGGAGAAATGCCGAAAAGGTCGTAATCTCTGCATCCAGCCGCTTTTGCCTTGCATATTGCCTTCCACTGGACGGCATAGGATGGCATGCAATTGCTTTTTTCCTGTGATGAGGCGCCATAGAGGTAAGTGGCTCGGCTGCCGGCGATTGCCAGCATGATACCGGCAACCGGTTTCTCATCGATTTCAGCCAGCAGCAGGTGTATGCTGGCGGGGGAGCCAGAGTCCGAAGCCTTAACTTCCAGCGCGGCTTTGAAATAATCCAAATCGTTAAGCATCATGCCGTGCCGTTCAGCCGTTTCACTGTAGATGGCATACCAGGCAGGCAAGTCCCTGATCCTGGCTTCACGGACACGCACCCCTCTCCGCGTGGAAAGCCTTATATTATAGCGTGTCTTGGGCTTCATCCGTTTCAGGATCCCGTTTTGATCGGTATTTAAGTCAAGAATTATCGTATCGGTGGGCAGAAGATCCGTGGGCGCTTTTCGAAGGTTCCAGCGTTTGGTGTCAAAATTCATGCGCATCTCGCGGACCCCTGTCCGGGGTTTGCCAAGCCAGATATCATCGTCCGTATACCGGCTTTTATCCACTGCCCATGGCGACTCCCATGGCAGATCATAACGGATGAAAATGCAGTTGTCCGGCAGGTGGGAGCGAATTTTTTCGGATAGCAGTTCCAGCCATCGGCCCCGGCGTTCCTGATCCGGAAGCAGTTCAGGGCCGAATGGGACATATGCCATTCTTGCATCCGGCCCCAGAGGACGAATAACGACCAGTAAATCCCGGCTCGCCCTGGCTCTCTCCCGTTGTGCCAATTTATGCGAAATGTTTGTCTCAAGGGGATCTTTGTTCTCCAAATTTTCCGGGATAATATCGAATGCTAAAGCTTGTCGGCCCTGCTGTTTTTTAAGCCGTCCCCAGAACGCGGTCTGCTGGAGGTGGATGCCGGGTTCAATATATTTTGTCCGTTTGGGTTTAACGGTTATCTGCATAAAACAAAAAACTTGATGGCTTTTAAGTAATTTAACGGTTCACGGTTTAAGGTTTAGGGTATAAGGTTAGAAAAATCAAAATGTTATCCATGTAGGGCGGATAAACAAAGCGCATTCGTCAATTCCT
>JAGYOX010000048.1 GCA_018399235.1 Desulfobacterales bacterium
CATTGAACACCAGGTTTTCGAATAAATTATATAATCATACCCTCGTTAAAAAGCCCTGTTCCATCGTAGCCGCATTTTTACAGAAGGGCAGTCATTCCGGCCCCGAGCCTAAAAATAACTTTTTCTATCGGGTAAAGACACTAAGGCGATTCATCCGGTTTTGTCATTTCGAGCGATAGCGTGAAATCTTTAACATACAAGATTCCTCGTCGCTTTCGCTCCTGGAATGACAGAAATGAAAGGCACTAAGATTTTGATTTTTTTAAACCTTATACCCTAAACCTCTATGATTTCAAATAACAGTTGGATTGTTTAAAATCAACAAGTTATCAGCGATAAAAGCGCCATACTTTATCATAAAGCAAGGCAGATTTTGTGTAGTAAAATAATTTTTCCTAAATTTTTATAAACTTTTATGCCATCGATTTCACAATATTTTCATGGTAACAGATCCGTTCTAACTCTCCCAAAAGAACGCTTGCCGTTTTGTATTTTTTCTGATAAAGTATTGCATAAAAATTGGCCTTTTGACCTTTCATGCAATACTTTATCAGGAGCGCATTATGTCAGCACCGCCAAAAGCAATCGCCAACATGTTTGCTCTGTTCGAGCAGCGACCGTGCTGGAAGATCAGCCCCCTGTCAGAAGAACTGCAGTACGCTGTGCCATCAGTCCGGCGTTTTCTGGCGCAAACCGGCTACTACAGCAGCTTTACACACAACGGAGCATGGTATACGCTCCGTTCGATCCCGCGCTTCAATCGCAGGGGGCTGTGGTTTTACCAGGATATCGGCTTTTCCAAAGCCGGCCCGTTAACCGCCACCATTGTCGCCCTGATCCAGCAAAGCCAGGCCGGTATGACCGCCGAAGACCTTGGCGATATTCTCCGGTGCCGCTGCCATTCGGTCCTGGTCAACCTTTACCGGCAGGCAAGACTTCAGCGGCAAAAGCAGGGCCGGTCATACATTTATTTTGCAGGCGATCCGCAAACGGCACACAGCCAGCGCAGGGCAAAAAAGCTTCAGCAAGCACCTGCCAAGCAGTTGCCGGCGGAGATCGCCGTTTATATCCTGGCCGAGTATATCAAGCACCCGAAGACCGATTTCCCGGAGCTGGCCCAAACGATCTCGGCAAAAGGGGTGTCTGTCAGCCCGGTGCAGATCGAAAATCTCTTTGCCCGGCACGGCATAAAAAAAAAGACGTAAACGGCCCCGGCAACGCCTTGCAGGCCCTGAAGGTCAGCATGGAACGGATGGCCGAGGAAGCGTCTCCGGCTGCATTGTTCGGCAAGCCGCCGGTTATCCGCTTTGTTGCGCAAAAAAATGTCTGCGCTTGCGGACAGAAATATGTTGTACAAAAAACGAGACAAAAAACCGTGTTAAGCATGACAGGCCCTTTTGTTGCGCATGAGACACTCCTTCAATGCCCAAAGTGCCGGGTCGTCAGCAGCTCAGAGCAATTGCAGAGCATCGTTTCTCCCCGCTGCAATATTGCCTATGATGTCCTGGTGTTTGTCGGCCGGGCTCTTTTCCAAAGATTTCGTACCAGCAGCGAGATCCGGGCCGAGCTAGTTGAACGCAACGTCTTTATTTCAGCCTCCGAGATTCATTATCTCGGTCGCAAGTTCATCACTTTGCTGGCTGAAGCCCATCGCCTGGCAACCCCCCGGATCCGGCGGTCAATGAAATTTGCCGGGGGATATGTCCTCCACATTGACGCCATGCACGAGGGTGGCGTTCCAGCACTCATGACCGGCATGGACTCCTTGAGCGATATCATTTTATCCAGCGTCAAGGTCTCCAGTGAAAATAGCGAAAACACGGCCCTTTTCCTTACCGATATCAAAAGACGTTACGGCACCCCGACCGCCTGTGTGCATGACATGGGAACCGGCATCTGCCGGGCAGTGAATGAGGTCTTTCCGGGAGTGCACGATTATATCTGCCATTTTCATTTTCTCAGAGACATCGGCAAAGACTACCTTGAACCCGCTTACCAGGTTCTCAGGCACTGCCTGCAGCAGCATGCGGCAAGTTCAAAGCTTCATGCCATCGCCCGGGAGGCACGCCAGGAACTCGGTGATCATGCTGATGAAGCGGCTTTGCTGGCAGATGCCATAAAGCAGGACAGCCCTGCATATTCTGGATTGCTGCCGCAGGCCTGGGCATACCTGAGCGCCCTTTGGATTATCCAGGGCAAGCATGCTGGTGACGGCTATGGATTTCCTTTTGACCGCCCCTTGCTGGCGTTTGCAACGCGGCTGTTCATGTTCGACAGCAAGATCGAAAAACTCCGCTGGCGTTGTGACCCCGAAAGAAAAAATCTCTTGTTTTCGAGGCTTGCCAAACTTTTGTCAAAGATCAGAAACGATCGCCGCTTATGCATGGCGGTCGAAGAGTTGCGCTGGCGGACCGACATCTTTGATCAGCTGCGCAAAGCCATGCGGATCGCTTTGCCTGACGGCCATAACGGGCTAAATGATGAGGGCAGCACAGAAACTATGACCACTATCCGCCAGGGGGTAGAGGATTTTCGCCGGCAGACTCAAAAATCCCCCAAGCTGATGGCTGATTCTCTAACCGTCAAAATGCTTGCCCAGATCGATAAATATAATGACAAGCTGTTCGCCGATCCAATTGATGTAGATACGCCAGCCGGAAAAATAACGATTTGCCCGCAGCGCACCAATAACATCCTTGAGCGCCTTTTTCGTTCTCAACGACGCGGTTACCGCAGAAGATCAGGAAACAACTCAATGCGGCGCTTTCTCCAGGCGATGCTTGCGGATACGCCGCTGGTTAAAAACCTCGACAACCCGGATTACATGGAAATTCTCCTCGACGGAAAATCCAGTCTCGAAGAACTGTTTGCCGGGATAGACAATCATTCCGTGACTGAATCGAAAAATACCGATAATATTACTTCCAGGGTACTCCCGGGATATCAGTCACTAATAGCCTTGCCGGACTTACCGGACAAACTCGTTGGATCTTTTTCAAGGCCGGCGAGGACAAAATCCAACTGAATTTTGTGGCAATAGCTAAACCTTATACCTTGAACCTTAAACCTTGAACCTTAAACCTTCTAACTTGAAGCTACTTAAAGAAAATCGCTTTGTTACCCTCTAGACGCCGGCAAATAATCCTCCCTGACCGGGGAAAATACTTCGATTGCGATTGAATCCGAAAGGGCCTCTGCACTGTGCCGGACATTGCTCGGAATACACCAGGAATCCCCGGCTTCAGTTAAAAATTCTTCTTCGCCGATAAACATCCGCATCTTTCCCTTAACCAGATACCCGGTCTGCTCATGCGGATGCTCATGACCGGGCAGAACACTGCCGGCAGAAAGCCGGAATTCGGTCAACAAGGTATTTTCCCCATAGACCAGCGTCTTTTTTTCAACCCCTTCAAGCACCAACTCATAGCCGTTCGGATTCCGCTTATAGAACATGCTCGCACACCTTTCGCCGGATTTTCGGCTGGATTACTCATCTGCCGTGATATCAACCTTTTTCCAATCTCCTTTATCAGCCTCCGCCTGAGCAGGCATTTGCAGCCTATTGTAATAGGGACTTTTGGACAGATACAGGGCGGCCAAAGGATTATGTCCGGTCACGCGATCTTTTACCGCCAGGGTGGTAGCAGGGACATCGCAATATTTCATAAACAGCGTATCATGGCCGACACAGAGGCCAAGCATGATAGCCAAGTCCACATTTTCCGCATTTATAATCGCCGCCTGTACAATGGGATTGCACATGGGCTCCATTAGACCGGGGCCGGCGATTTTTTCCTCACCTTTAAGTCCGATAAACTCCTTGGGCGTCCGACCCACCTTGCAATTGACGGAAACCACCTCAAAGCCTTTGTTTTCAAAGATAGAAACGACTTGACGGGCTTCTTCCCTGAGTCCGACGCAAAAAACCACCCCAAGACGCTTGAAATGGCACTTGTTAGCAAATTGGATGGTTTCTTCCAGCCTAGGGATCTTAGTTTTAATCCCCTGCCCCGTCAGTTCATAGCATTCCGACTCCTGGATAGAGGCCAGTCGGGCAAATTCATGAATATTTGCCTTTTCGTAAAAGTGGTTGGCTTTCTCGATAACCTCCGGCATCCTGCGCATGGGACAGAATTCCGGGGCCTCGTCAACAGGCGGGAGTTCGTCATCAACCCCGGCAAAGGGATAGCAGACTTTTCCCGCACATTTTGCGCATTGACTGTAGTCTTTTCGCATTTATTACGCCTCCATGACAATATATTCAACCCGGTTTAAAACAACCAGACCCCATCGATTTATGCTGCCAGCCGGCTTATCACCCCATCCGCATCCTTAACGATCCGGTCAAACAGTTCTTTCAGGGTAGGGATATCATGGGCCAAGCCTACCCCCTGACCGCATGCCAGGATACCGGCATCAATATTGCCTCCATCATACATCTCTTTGGCATTCTCCCCCTTAATCACCTCGTAGATTTCCATAAAATCCGCCTTGCTGTTTTCAAGCTCGAGGCAATCCTTGGCCGCTTTATTGGCCAGCACACGGTGGGTGGCGTTTAGGGAACGCATAATCAGCATGGTGTCAAGTTCACACGCATTGACCAGTTCCTGTTTGATTTTATCATGAATCGGAGACTCACGGGTGATCAATAGCCGGGTGCCCATAATCGCGGCTTCCGCGCCCAGTGACATGACTGCCGCCAGACCGCGGCCGTCTGAAATCCCGCCGCCGCCGATCACCGGCAACTTTACGGCATCGACAACCGTCGGCACCAGAACCAGGGTCCCGATATCCAACTTACCGGTGGCTCCACCGTTTTCATATCCCACGACGGTCACGATATCCGCCCCCATATCCTCCACTTTTCTCGCATACCGGGCGCCCACGCATTTATGAATCCAGGTCATGCCAAGATCTTTGAAACGGCTAACCAGCTCCTCCGGCGCATGATGGCCCGAAGTCTCAACAATCTTCAGGCCATAATCCGCCATGACATCAATATATTCGTTGTTATCGATCTGTCGCATGGCGGGGAACAGGTTGATGTTGACGCCAAACGGTTTGTCGGTTTCCTGTTTTATCCTCTCAATCGCCGAAACGAATTCCTCCTTTGACGGATACATGGCGGATGCAATAATTCCCATTCCGCCCGCCTCTGACATGGCTGCGACGAATTCCGCGGTGGAGATCCACATCATGGCGCCGCCGATGATCGGATGCTCAATCCCAAGCTTCTCAGTCACGCGTGTCTTAATCATCATTTCCTCCCGGTTGTGTTGCTTGCAAAAAAAAGATACGGGTCCTTCTTTTTGCGGACAATAAAAATAAAGGCAGGTTAAAAATTGTAAACCCTATCCAGTTCCTCGTCTGAAACGCCAAAAGTCACCCCATGGGGCGGGAACGGCTCTTTTTTAAAAAACTCGGGCAGGCGATCGTCTTTTGCCGTAAAACCGGCCCTCTTATTAAAATCCCGTTCCATGCGAAGAATCCTTCTGCCAAGCTCGGTCACATCATCAGCCGTCAGGTTGATTCCATAAAACGCATTAATCATATCGATCAACGCCTGGAAGGTCTCGGGTTGGTCTAAAACGGCAAAAGAGATAAAAAGACACATACCGGTTGCATCAATCGCTGCGGTAGCCACCTGAAAATTCCTGGATAATTCCACCTGACCGGCGGGCTTTAGTGGATCAACCGCTTCCCCGACGCCCAAAAGATTAGTGGCTACTGCATAACCCGCCGTGTGATCAGCCCCCATGGTGCTGGTGGCATAGGTAACCCCCATACCCTGAACCGCACGCGGGTCATATGCCGGCATGGCCTGGTTTTTTACCACCGGCACCCGCTCAATACCAAAAACTTTGCCGGTAATCGCGGCGCCGCAGCCCAGGATCCGGCCTAAAGGCGTGCCCTTCCCCACTTCACTCAGCAAATTAATTGCCCCTTCGGCATCGCCAAATTCTGCCAGCCCCGCTTCCATGGCAACCCCTATGGCGGCGCCCATTTCAATGGTATCCAGGCCGAAATCATCATCCATCCGGTCAAGCCTGGCAATGGCATCCAGATCGTCAATGCCGCAGTTGCCGCCATGAGCCCATACGGTTTCATATTCCGGCTGTTTGGTAATATAGTTGCCATCCTTGTCAACATAGGTTCCGGAACAACGGATGACGCATCCCCGATGGCAGCCTTGGGTGGCATTTCCTCCGCGGCTGGTTTCAATCTCCGCCTGTTTCTCCCCGCTGATGCGGGCGCATCCCTCAAACCGGCCCCGGGTAAAATTATGGGTGGGATAGGCACCGGCCTCATTGATAATATTGGTCAACACATTAGTGCCATAGGCGGAAAGCCCCTGACCGGTCACCGCATGCTTCCTAAGACCTTTGACAAATTCTTTATTGGCGGCTTTAAAACGTTCCGCATCCGACGGCTTGCGCATTCCCATGCCGGTGTCATCTAGAATAATCGCCTTGACGCCTTTGGCCCCCATTACAGCACCGACGCCTCCCCGGCCGGCATGGCGGTTGGGTCGAATCTCCATATCCGTAATCGCCACCGATGCTGCGGAAAGCTTCATTTCGCCGGCCTGTCCAATGGAAATACAAGTAATTTTATCTCCATACGCGCGTTTCAATTTATCCACCAGGTCATAGTTGCCAAGCATTTTCAGGCTATCGTCAGGCTCAATCACAATACCTTCTTTGTTTATGATAACCTTATAAAGGCTATCGCCGTCGCCCTTGCCTTCCAGCACGATGGCGGCATATCCCAGCCTGGCCATTACCTGGGCAGCCTGGCCACCGGAGTTGGATTCTTTTATCCCACCGGTCAGCGGACTTTTACAGCCCACTGAGAGCCTTCCGGACATGGCGGCCGTTGTTCCGCTTAACATCCCAGGGGCAAACACCAGTTTATTGTCCTCCCCCAACGGATAACAGAGGGGCGGAACCTCTTTTGAAATAATTGCTGACGTCAGGGCCCGACCGCCAAAGCCGGCATAATCGCCCAGTGCTTCGGTCTTGTATGTGGGGCCATTATCGGCTCCCACGTTGATCCGAAGAATTTTATCCATAGGACACCTCCAGAAAACAGGTAGGTATAAGGGGAAAAAGGTTAAAATATATTGTAATGAATATTACAGTTAGCTGCAAATATGTCAAGCAATTGGAAATACGATATATCAATGGTAAACCCCGTATTGTAAAGCCTTGCCCTTCATAGATGGTGCAAGTCTGGTAAAACAGTTAAACTTTTTCACAGCAAACCAAGAACGCATGGATAACAGACGATTCCCTGCAAAATTTTTATATCCTTATTCCTTGTATTTTCAGGCGTTCCAGCTACCCCTTCGATTTTGAGTATTGACATATGGTTAAAAAAAGGAATAATAAAGAAAAAGTAATAAAGATATTGGACTTTTAACAAAGCCATCATATTTAATCTCCCCAAAAAAAGGAGGATGCTATGATACTGGGTAAACGATTCATGGCCGTGGCGATTATTTTTTCCTTTATTGTTCTGCCACTGGGTTCAACCGCACTGGCAGATGATGTGCATGGTACCATATTCATGAGCTGCACGAACAAAAACGTTTGTTGCGACGCATCAGTCAAACCATTTTATATGACGGTTGATCTCGCAGCGGCCCGCCCCTTGGGGATCGCCTCAACAATCTTAGGGGCTTCCACATTCATTGTATCCAGCCCGTTCTCTGCACTGGGTAATAATTTCGGACAGTCTTTCGATACGTTGGTGAAAAAACCATTTATGTATTCGTTTAAACGGCCGTTGGGTATATTTTAGCTGATTCTGAACGCATAGAAAAATTCCTCCTTTATGGTCCCCCAGTTCTTTAGGCTTGAGGGAGCGGCTATTCTGTAATTTATGCGGACGCTGAAATAATTGAGCTGCTATAAATTTTTATGGAGCGCAACAATTATTTAGAGAAGGCGCAAAACGGAAAAGAGCAAAACATAAAAGAAATCGTCATACCAAAGGAAGACGCAGTTTTCTGGCTTGACAGCCGTGGGTATTGGCGTAATGCCGGCGGGAAGTTCCGCAAAAAAAAAATCATCGACCACTTTCATTCCTCCATATCAAGAGATGAAAACGGCTATTTTCTGTATCAAGATAAAGGCGGAGTCTTTGAGAAGGTCTACTTTCCTTACGAAGACACCGCCCTTTTTGTTTTTGACGTAATATTCGATCAAACAGCCAACGAATCTGATATCACGCTGGTTTTGAATACCGGTGCAGAGCTTGCCCTTTCCCCCAAAAATCTCTATACCGCAAATGACTGCCTTTATTTAAAAGAAGGCGATGACATCATCAAATTCACCGAACGGGCCTTAATCAAAATTTCTGACCGGATTGATGGGGTGAACGGCAAGCTCTATATTAATACAGGGGGTAAACGGCATTTAATTCCAGAAAATTGACAGAATCGTAGAAAAAATTGTTTCATACTATACTCCGAATTCCTGTCAGAGCGCCGACCCGAATTATAAGAGGGGCTCGTATAGTGTTTATTCTATTGATCCTGCATTATGATATCTGTCCGGAGATAAAAGCTGAAGTTATTTTAAGAAATCATCAACATTTAATAAAGACGGTTTTAGCATCAGATGTCGGATGAGACGAACCATACCGCCCGCCTTGAAGAGCTTCAAAAATCGGAGCTTTTCTGCCGGATCGATGAATCCACGTGGCAAGTTATATGTGAAGAAATTGACTTAGTTGGGCTAAAAAAAGGCCAGGCGCTTTTCCGTGAGGGTGACTCTGCGGATGCGATTTACGTGCTAATTCAGGGAGAACTGGAAATCACAAAAACTTCAGAAAATGGTCGCCTCGCAAATATCGGAGAAATAAAGCCGTATATGTCGGTGGGGGAAATTCAGGTTCTCAGGGGAGGGAGGCTGGAGGAGAACATCCATGCGGCATCGGATTGCCGGCTGTTACGGATTCCAAAGGCGGCAATAGAAAACCTTTCAATAAATACCCCCGCTGAGTTTCAAAAAATCCTGGAAGTCGTCCGCCAGCGTGTTCGGGAGGATCAATTACGGGTGATCCTCCCGAAAATTTTTGGGGCACTTGATGAGAAGACCTTCCTGCATATCAAAAACAACATCGAATGGATTCACCTTAACCGCCGGGCGGTTCTATGCCGCGAGGGGGACCCCGGTGACGCCATTTATATTATTATCAGCGGAAGACTCCGGGCCGTAAAAGATCATGGGGGCCCGGATGAAAAAAAACTAAACGATATGGGCCGGGGCGAAATATTGGGCGAAATGGCATTCCTAACCGGCGGCGTGCGCTCGGCTATGCTCTATGCCGTCCGGGATACGGAACTGGTGAAAATTTCAAGAGCCACATTTGAAATTTTTGCCAATGAAAATCCCCGTACGCTTCTATCGATCGGTCAAACCCTTGCCCGACGGATGCTTAAAGCTGAAAGCGCCCATCGTGGCACAAACATTCAGCTGAACCTGGCAATCGTCGATATTTGTGATGATGCTAAAGTAAAAACGTTTATCGAAAGTTTTACCCAGGCTTTATCCGCTCACGGCGCAATGCTTCATCTCAATAGTTCTAAACTGAATGAAAGAATGGGTATCCCGGAAATCGCGACGATTGCGGATGATGATCCTTTAAATATAAAACTCTCGGCGTGGTTTGATGAACAGGAATCCAGACATGACATCATGGCCTATGAATCGGATACAACCGCTACTAACTGGACAAAACGGTGTGTGAGAAATGCCGATAAGGTTCTGTTGATTGTCGATGGGACGAAACTCCCTGCTGAAGCGAATAAAGATATGCTTTCTCTGCTTCAGCAGGAGTGCCCGGAGCTTTCCGCCAGGGAAATCATCTTTATCCATTCCGGTCCGGATTCAAAACCGCACGGCACAATTGACTGGTTAAACCTAATCAAGGCAGAAACACATTATCATATCAGGCAAAACAGCGAGGCGGATATGCATCGGGTGATCCGGTTTTTAATGGAAAAAGCCTATAACCTGGTGCTAAGCGGGGGGGCTGCCTGCGGTCTGGCGCATATGGGCGTTATCCGTGCCCTGGAAGAAAATGGCATCCCCATCGATAGTATCAGCGGTACGAGCATGGGCGCGGTGATCGCATCGCAGTATGCCATGGGAATGGGCTGCGACGATCTTTTGAAAAATAACCTTTTGCTTTGGGTGTCCTCAAAGCCGATGAGGGATCTTACCGTCCCCTTTATCTCGTTTCTAAGAGGACAAAAACTGGAACGTATTGCCAAGTGGATTTATGGGGATGCACGGATTGAAGATTTATGGCGACCTTTTTTTTGTGTTTCAACCAGTCTGACTTCAAACGATCAGGTCGTGCACAGGAAAGGACCGCTTTATCAAGCCATCCGGGCCACCACCTCGGTTCCCGGGCTGGTTCCGCCGGCGATCATCAACAATGAAATTCTCGTTGACGGCGGCATTATGAACAACCTGCCCGTAGCTGTTGCCCGCCGGTTTTTCAAAGGGCCGGTCATCGCCGTTGATGTAACGGAAGCAAAGGTCTTGCGCATTTCAGAGGACGGCTTCCCTTCCCCCTGGAAGCACCTCTGCCAGCGGCTGCTTCCCTCGAAAAGGCGGGATCTCATACCCGGTATCTTCGATATCATGTATCATTCAGCGGTCGTCGGAAGTCAACGCCGGACCGAACAGGCCGGGAAAGATGCCGACTATTACCTGCGGCTGCCTCTGGATCGATTCAAGTTCCTGGAATTTGACGCCTTTGATGAAATTGTGGAATTGGGATACCGTTTTTCTAATGAAAAAATCATGGAATGGAAAAAAAAGGGATTGGCGGATTTTTAATATGGACCTGATCTCCAGCTCAAAACCGCCAACCCTTTCTTACTTGCCAGCTCTTTAAAGCACGTCCCCGGTTTTATTGCAGCCATATCACTCCCACAAATTTTAGATATCCGATGGCAAATAATGATTGGCTCCTTTTCTCGTTCTTCTGAACAATTGATTTTATGGTAGTTAACATTTTATAGCTCCCTGCACTTTTTGTTTTTGGCCTGGTTTAAAAAGCCGATCTTTTAAAAGAATTGGAGGAAATCTGCTACTACGAAATACACCGCGGAAAAAATAATCAATGCTTCCATTTTATTGACTCCTTAGTTTGAGTGATTGTTGGTTTTGTTCTCATGGAATGATCCAGAGAATGGTGTAGACGGCGATGTGTCCGATTGTCAGTAAAGTTTCCATTTTTTGCCTCCTTTTTATTTTGGTTTTTTTATTGGCGTTTGAGTACATATACTCCAATAAGCGTGCCAAGAAGACCTGAAAAAATATATTATATTGTTTTTATAATAAATTTATAACGGCATGGGAGGTAGAAGCGGTCGCATCTAAGACTTCATTTACGCATTTAATGAATATGATGTATACAATAATTGTTATAATATGATTTGAATAAAGGAAAATAAAAAGAAATGACGTGAAACGGAAGACGGTTTGATGATTCTCAGGGAAAATGGGGTGCGTTCACCATGACCTTGTCCAGCTCATCCAGGTCCCACTGCAGGTCCATCGGCGGCGGCCGACGCATGTGAGAAGCGGTATATTAACTATCAGATGAGTATAAGGATGCCCCCATATGGCGATAAGCTGTTCTTAAAATACGATAAACACTTAAATTTTGTCAATATTACTTTTTGATCGGGCGATGGGGCTATATGATTCGTGAAAACGGCGGGTCATAACGAAAAAGGGTCACCATCTTTTTATCATTTTGGCTTTGGAGGCCGCTTCAAGACTGGTAACCCTTTTTTAGGACAGCTTTCAGGTCAAAAGTCATAATTGACTCCTTCTTTATCATTAGACAACCCAGAAAACACCGATGAACAGATAGTAGCTCATAGTGAATAGCGTTTCCATTTTCTTCCCTCCTTTGTTTTGATGGTTTTGGTTTTGTTTCCATGTGAGTTGATTAGATAATCCAGAGAACCGCGTAAACGGTAATGTGTCCGAGTGCCAGTAAAGTTTCCATTTTTTGCCTCCTTTCTTGTTGGGATTTTTTTATCATGCTGTTTGATCATCTATATTCCAATAAGCGTGCCAAACTGACCTTAATTATTATCTTTCTGTTATTATTGAGAATAAAAAATAGAGGGCGAAGATTAGCCCTATATATATATTCGTTAAATGAATAACATGTATACATTATTTCCTAAAATTGTTTTTATTGGTCGGAAATTAATTAAAAAGGCGGGGTTGGTGCCAAGCCAAGGGGGTATAGGCGGGGCGGACGTGAAACTATCCATTCATAGAAATTTTAAACTGTTGACAAAAGCGCTTCCGTCCGATTTATCCAGTATTCCGTTTCCATTTCTTTAAACATCTCCTCGGCGCGTCTTAGATTTTCTCTGGCTTTTTCTCTTTTCTCAGTGCCTGCGTAAACCTCGCCCAGGAACATGTATGCCTGCGCGATATCCGGCTTTAGTTTCATTTTCTCAATGAATTGCAAGCCTTTTAAAATATCATTTTCTGCCGACGCCATGTTTGAAGGGGCCATGTAGGCTTTTATTTTACCTCTTAAAGTCAATATCTTGGCTTCGACATAGTTTGAATGAATTTCCTGTGACTGTTTTAACGTCTCTTCAACAGTTTGCATCGCTTGGTCGGCTTGTCCGGATTCAAAATAACTGGTGGCCAGGAAGTAAGAAGAATAAACGTCATAAATATGCATCTGCATGTCGTAAAATAGCTTCAGGCTTTTTTTGATATAGGTCTGGGCTACCTCATGGTTTTCATTAATCAAATAGGCCCAACCCAAAGCGGTATATATGATTCCCAAGGTATACGCCCCGATTTTCATTTGATCGAGCAAATTTATGGCGTTTTCCGCGTGCTGCATCGCGAGGTCGCCCTGCCCCTTTGAACAAAAAAGCATGATATAAAAAATCTCAACAACCTCGATAGAATATAAATCGCCGATTTCATTTGCAAAAGAATACCCCTTTTCGCAAAGGATCTCACCTCTGTCAAATTCGCCCAATTGGCCCATGGCAAAACCGCATGCGGCGCAGAAAAAAGAATAGGTATTGGCCGGCCGCCCGAAATAATTGGCTTCGTTTTTTGTTTTTTCAAGTATATCGATCGATTTTAATAATACATCAGCAGATTTTTCAAAATCCCCGGTATAAAAAGTGGCATACCAACAACTAAGTGTGTTTATGACCATTAATTCAACATCCTGGGACTCCTGCGCCAAGCGGGTACATTTTTCCGCACACGCCATGCTCTTTTCGTGATCTCCTTTATAAATGTAATGCTGTCCAAGAACGCCATAGAATTGCGCCAGGCGTTTTTTATCATCAAATTCTGTTGCGAGTTTTTGCCCTTCATGCAGAAACGGCATGTATTGATCCGGCAAGCCTTTCTGCAACAGGGGATGGATCATCAGGAAAAGCAGGTCAAGCTTATGCTTTCGATTCTCTTCGGTATCAGGAAGCCTATTGATAAAATTGAGTGCCTGCTCATAGAAGCGGAAAGCCTCTTCGTTCGAATAATTCTCAATCGCCTTTTCACCGGATCGCCTCAAATAGTAACAGGCCTTTTCAAAATTTTCGCTTTTCGAATAGTGATACGCCAGCATTTCATAGAACTCTTCCAGTCTTTGGACATAAATATCTTCAATGGCAACCCCGATCTTTTCATGGATCTCCTTTCGCCTTGCCGCCAGAAGGCTCCCATAGGCGACCTCCTGGATAAGGGCATGCTTAAAAATATACTCCAGCTCCGGGAACAGGCGTTTTTCGTATATAAACTCGAGCCCCTGAAGGTTTAAAAGGCAGGATTTCAAATCTTCACGCATGCCGGTGATGGTATGGAGGATTCGATAGGCGAAATCCCGGCCGATCACGGCGGCTACCTGCATAGTCCGCTTCAGGTTTTCCTCGAGCCGGTCCATACGCGCGGCGATAATCCCCTGGATGGTGTCCGGCACCTGGATGTTCTCCGCTTTCTCGCTTAATACGTAGTGATTGTTTTTTCTTTCAATCGTGCCGTTTTCAAGCAGGGAATGGGTGAATTCCTCCATAAAAAGCGGGTTGCCGGCCGCCCGGTTTATAATCAGCTCCCTTATCTCGGGCACCACATCCGCAGCCTTTAGCAGGGCCTGGATCAATTCAATGCTTGAAGCGGTGCCGAGCTGCTGAAGCCCGATCTTGGTGTAGTAGGATTTGCTGCCCCACTGGTGGACGTATTCCGGTCGGTAGAGCAGGATCAATAGGATGCGGGAACCGGTCAGCCACTCGATGAGGTAACCGATAAACTCCTCCGAGGTCTTATCAATCCAGTGCAGATCCTCAATAACGATAATCAGGGGCTTTTCCTGGCTTTCCCGGATGAATAAATCCCGCAAGGCCTCAAAAATTTTTTCTCTTCTCTCTTTCGGGGAAAGTCGGGCAAATGCATCATCTTCGGGCTGGACTGATAAAATCTCCTGTAATGGTGAAACAGCATCTTCCAGTTTTTCATCAAGCCCAAGCATCCCCTCTTTGATCTTCTTTTTAACAAGATATTCCCGATCCTCCTCGAAAAATTGGAAGTATGTTTTCAACAGCTCCAGTATCGGCAGGTACACGATGGAACTGCCATAATGAAGGCATCGGCCTTCAAGCCAGGTGTTTTCTTCCCCGGAAAGTTTGTTTCTAAATTCCAGGACAAGCCGGGATTTGCCCACGCCGGCTTCGCCGACAAGGCCGACAACCTGGCCGTGCCCCGATTTAACATGGACATAGGCTTCCTCGAGGGCGGCCATGGAATTCTGACGGCCGACAAACCGGGTGAGCCCCTTGGCGGCTGAAGCTTCTATTCTGGAGACGACCTCCCCCTTTTTAACCAGCCTGAACGCGGTCTGCGGTGCCTCTTTCCCTTTAACGCGGATCTCCCCCAGAGATTCAAACTCAAAAAAATCCCTTGCGATTTTATGCGTATGTGCCGATGCCAGAACCGTTCCCGCCTCGGCCAGGTTTTCCATCCGCGAGGCCATATTGACCGTATCGCCGACCGCGGTATAGTCCATCCGCAGGTCATCGCCGATCGCCCCCACAATCACGGGGCCGGTATTTAGCCCGATGCGGATTTCAAATCCGGATCCATAATTCTTTTTGATGGTTTCTCCATATGCCGAAATTCCTTTTTGTATGGCCAAAGCCGCATGGCATGCCCGCTGGGCGTGGTCCTCGTGGGCCACGGGCGCGCCAAACAAGGCCATGACCCCGTCGCCGGTAAACTGGTTGATGGTGCCTTCATACTTGTGGATCTCGTCCATCAGGATCTTGAAGCACCCGTCCATGATCTGGTGGACCTCCTCGGGGTCCAGCTTTTCGGCGAGTGCCGTATAATTCGCCACATCGGCAAACAGGATGGTCACCCGTTTTCTTTCCCCTTCAATCGCACTCCGGTTGGTGAGAATTTTGTCCGCAAGGAATTTCGGGGTATACGATTGCGGCTCGCTATAATCCGGCGGCTTTTGCTCGGCGCTTAGATTGTGGCCGCATTCATCGCAAAATTTTGCGGAAACCGGCAGCGTCTTCTGGCATTCCGGGCATGTCTGTTGAAACTTTTCGCCGCATTCGATGCAAAATTTTGCGCCGTCACGGTTATCAATCTGGCATTTTGGGCATTTCATTTCTCACTCCCGGGAAACCCGATTTCACTGAACCGGGCAATAGGATATTATCTAAAGCCTTCCACCCCTGTCATTCCGAGAAGCGAAAGCGACGAGGAATCTTTAAAATTGAATCATATCAAGATTTCTCGCTGACGCTCGAAATGACAACCTATCTTACATGACGATTAAACGGATAGAATTGAAATTTTTCATTTATTTACATTGCCGCCAGTTCCTTCTCGTATTTTTCAATCCAGCCGTCAGCGCCGCATTCCTTGGCAATCTGTATCGCTTGATTCATGTTTTCCCTGGCTTTTTGCCAATCCTCCCGCCGGCGATGAAGGTCCGCATACAGGGCATAATCTTTTGCCAGGTGGAACCTCATGCCGTTTCTCTGGTCGGCTTCGATGGCCCGCCGGATCCAATCTTCGGCAGCTGAGTTGTCCCCGTCCTCGGTATTTGTCAGTATTTCTCCGATATAGCGTTTCATCCAGCCATCGTAGGCCCTGACATTATTTTCGGCGACATAATTATATAGGGCGCCTAAATCGACACCCCCTTCATTGTTCATCACCATGGCCCTGGCTGCGCCAATTTTATTTAATTTCATCATGGAGGGTAGAAATCGATTTTGATCTACCAGTAAAATAGCACGAAAATGACATTTTTTTGATTTTTCATAATCTTGTACTTCATAATAGATTTCGGCCAAGGTATGCTGGGCAATCGCCTCCCATAAAAAAAGGCTGACGCGTTCACAAAGATTCACGCCTTTAACCAGATATTTTTGGGCCTCCTCGATATAGCGCTTACTATAACAGGAGTTGCCATGGAGGATAAAAACTTGAACCTTTGAAAGAATGTCGTCGCTTTCCTCAGCCAGTTGAACGGCCTCAGTGCTGGTTTCGTATGCCTGGTCAATTCTTCCCTGAAGATTATAAACAAAATAGCTTTCAAAACTTTTGTTTATCGCTATTCCCCATTTGCTTTTACTGTCCTTACTAATATCCATAACCCGTTGAAGGTTTGACAGGGCGCTATCAAATTCGCAATTAACCCCCATTTCGTTTCCCAATTGCGAGTGCGCCGCAATTAACGAAACATAATCACCCGCTTCTTCAGATCCCCTTATGGCTTTTTTAAAAATTTCCAAAGAACGCGGGAAATCCTCTTTGACCGCAAAGTGATAGGCGCCTTCAAGCATTTGTATCTGGCAGAGCCGCTTTTTATAGTTGTGCTTCAAAGCCAGGTCAATCACCGGAGCAACGGTCTCCTTAGCTGCCGAATAAAGATTTATCTGAAAAAGATAAAACCCCAGCAGCGTTCTTGCATCGATGATTTTTTTCTCGACATCCTCTGTCCGGGGGAGGCTTTCAAGGCATTCGACCCGCTTTTTCCCATAGTTAATGGCATCGTTGAGGGCAGCTTTTTTTGCTGCTTTTTTACATATCAACCGACAGTATGCGGCACCTTTTTCAAAATCATCGGCTTTCACGAAGTGATCGGATAGCAGCTCGTAATGCGCATCGAGATTCTCCTTGTTCAGCTCCTCAATGGCCCCTCCAATTTTTTCGTGAAGTATTTTTTTCCGTTTACCGAGTATTGAATCATAGACCACTTCCTGGGTCAGGGCATGTTTGAAGATATAACTGGATTCCGGAAATACCCCCCTTTCATAAATAAGCTCCATGTCTTTTAAAACCGATAGCCGGTACAGCAATTCCCTTTCCGGAACTGCTGAGACCTTTTGAATCAGTTCATAACTGAATTCCCGGTCAATTACGGAGCCTATTTGGAGCAGTTCCTTTGCTGCATCAGGCAGGGAATCCACCCGGGACATGACCACCTCCTGAATCGTTGAGGGGATGGTGATATCATGAATGTCTTTCACCAGATGGTATTGTTTTTGCGAGGTTTCAATAATTTTTAGATCCTTCAGCGTCCGGATAAACTCTTCGATAAAAAACGGCACGCCTTCGGTCTTTTCAAGCACAAGTTCCTCAATGTCCCTGTCAATCTTTTCTGTGCCCAGAAGATGTGACACCATGGCCAGGCTTTCCCGGTTGGAGAGTCGGTTCAGGTTTATCTGGCTGTGGTAGGATTTACCGCCCCAGCTGAGCACATACTCCGGGCGATAGGTGAAGATAAGGAATACGCGCGCACCGGAAATGCTTTCCAATAACAGCTTAAAACATTCCTCTGAACTTTTATCAATCCAGTGCAAATCCTCAACCGCCATGACCAGCGGCCTGGTTTCAGCGCCTTTTAGGGTGATCAGGTTGACTGCGGACATGATACGGTCCCGCCTGGCCTCCGGGCTCATGTCGATCTGGTCGATGCCGCTTTCCTTTACCGACAACAGCTCAAGCAGGTACGGAAGCGTCGAGGCCTCATCCACGCCCATGGTTTCCAGCCAATGCCTGACTTTATCCCTTATTTGATCGCAATCATCGGTATCCAGTATGTTAAAATTGGATTTAAGTATATCTATCACCGAATGATACGAAACCCCTCGGCTGTAGGACAGGCATTTGCCCTCCAAAAGGGTGACGTCTTCGTTGGATACCGCCTTTCTGAACTCATATAAAAGCCGCGACTTGCCCACCCCGGCCTCGGCCATGATGGAAAAGGCCTGACCCCGGCCCGACCGGGCCCGCTCAAACCCGTCCAGTAATAGCTCAAGATCCCGCTCCCTGCCCACAAATGGGGTGAGCCCTCGCTCCGCGCTCACATCAAACCGGGTCCGCCGGCTGCTGGTGGATATAACCCGGTAGACCCGGACCGGATCTCTTTTTCCTTTGATCGCTTTTTCTCCCAGGGCCTCAAACCGAAAAAGCCCCTCAGTTATTTTGAATGTATCCTCGGAGACATAAGTAGCACCGGCTTCGGCTAGATTCTCCATTCGTGATGCCAGGTTCACCGTATCGCCCACCGCCTTGAACTCAACCCGCAGGTCATTGCCCAGGGCGCCCACAACCACGGGCCCGGTATGAATGCCCACCCGCATTTTAAGCGCCGGCAGGCCTGGCTGCTCCTTTTTCAAACCGTCATTTAGCCGGGTCATCTCCCGGTGAATCGCCATGGCCACCCGGATGGCCCGCTGCGGGGCGTCCTCTATGGAAATCGGGGCACCAAAAAGGGCTAAGACCCCGTCTCCGGTCATCTCATTCACCGTGCCGCCGAATTCATGGACCTTGTGAATTAGGATTTCATAGACCCGGTCCATGATCGAATAGGCGTCCTCAGGCCCCAGTTTTTCCGAAAGCTCGGTAAACCCGGCCATGTCGCAGAACATGACCGTAACCTGCTTGCGCTCGCCCTCGATCTTGTTTTTCTGGGAAAGGATCTTCTCGGTCAGCCCCTGGGGCAGGTAGCGCTGAATTTTTTCCAGCTTTTCGGCAAAGGCGGGTTCTTTACTGACCGGCGCTTGCGTATCTTTTAAATTGTGGCCGCATTCGCCGCAGAATTTGAAATTGGGGGGATTGGAAGAATTACATGACGGACATCTTTTTTCTAATCTCGATCCGCATTCCCCGCAGAATTTCATGCCTTCCGGATTTTCAAACTGGCAGTTCGGGCATTTCATTGTAAATACCTATCCAAAAAAAGCTGACAGGTTAAAGCGGCAAGCCGGCCAATTCTTCTTTAACCGTTGCCGGCTGGTCTATTATTTCCAGGCGCTCAAATATGTCCAGCGCCCTGGTTAAATAATCCCTGGCTTGCGCTATATTGCCGTTTTGCTTGTAATACCGGCCAAAACCTGCGTAGGCGCACGCTAAATAATATTCGGCCTTTATTTCTTTAAGAATAGTGATACTTTTTTCAAAATAATACGGGGCTGTTCGGATATCCGTGTTTAATGCAACTCTGCCTATCAAATAGTTGATTCTGCCCAACATGGGTTTCATATTACATCGTTCTGAAAGCATCGCTCCTTTTTCAAGAACCTCGTGCGCTCTTTTGTAGTCCCCGGCGATCCAGTAGCCTTCACCCAGAAATGTACAGCATGGTACAAACATTTGCCGAATCCCGGCATCCTGAAGGATTAAGAAGTATTCAGAAAGTATTTCCGTCCCCCTTTGGGGCTCTCCGGCACGGCATAAAATCCCTGCATGAATAATTTTTGCCAGCACCTCATCACCTATTGCCCGGGATTTATTAGATGCATCAACTGAGAGTTCGGCATGTTTTAACGCATCAGTCATACTGCCTTTAATTTTATAGGCAAATGCCATCATCGAATGCGTAATGGATATCAAGTATTGATCCGAATATTTCTCAGCCACTTCTAGTGCAGCCTGACCTGCCTCCAATGCATCGTCTACCCGGCCAACGTCTATGAAAGCCCACCCAACCTGATTGAGTGTCCATACGTATAACCGCAAATTAAATTCTTCTTCCCACAGGCATTGATAATATTCTTTTAGTTCATGCACCTTTTCGTAATTGCCTGTAAGTCGGTATCCGATTAAAACCGGATAACACGAATAAGCCGCGCTCTCGGGCGAACCGGCGGTCCGGCTGAGTTCGATTGCCTTTATTCCAATCGCTATGGCCTGATCACAATGGCCGAACATAATCTCGCAAACCGCCAGGGAACTGTAGAACCTGGCCAGCAGCTCGTTATCCGCTAAACCCACGGCCAAGGATTCATGGCGCTTCAAAAGGTCATGGTAATCTGCAATCCTGAAAAGTGGACCAAATACATAAACCTGGTCGGCAATCAAAGAGATGCGCTGGTGCTGATTTTCCGGCGTATCCGCCATGTGATCGAGCAGGTCCATGGCTGCGTCAAAATAGCCCATTGCCTCCTGCGGTGCATTCAGGTTGTTTGCCTTTTCATTGGCCAGCTTCAGATAAACCAGCGCCTTTTGCTGGTTATCACTTCGCCTGTAGTGGTAGGCCAGAAGCTCATAGTATTCCTCCAGTCTATCCGGATAAAGCGCCTCAATGGAGCCGGCCACCCTTTCATGGATCTCCTTTCTTCTTTTTTGAAGCAGGCTGTTATAGGCCACCTCCTGGGTGAGGGCGTGCTTGAAGATGTATTCCAGCTCCGGGAACAGCTGCTTCTCGGAAATGAAATCCAGACCCTGGAGGTTCAGCAGGGAGGATTTAAGCTCTTCGCGCATACCCATCACCGAGGCCAGCACGCGAAAGGCGAATTCCCGGCCGATGACCGACGCCATCTGCATGACCCGCTTCAAACTTTCCTCCACCCGGTCGATGCGGGAGGCGACAATCCCCTGGAGGGTCTCCGGCACCTGGATGTCCGAGGCAGTCCGGGTAAGCACATATTGATGGCCCTTCTTCTCAATCGAGCCGTTTTCCACCAGGTTGTGGGTCAACTCCTCCACAAACAAGGGGTTCCCCCCGGCCCTTTTCAAGATCAAGTCCTTTATTTCAGACCCGATCTCTCCGTCATCCAGAATGGCCTCTACAAGCCGGGTGCTGGACTCGGCGCTGAGCTGGGTCAGCCCGACCCGGGTGTAATGGGATTTGTTGCCCCACTGGTGGGTGTATTCCGGCCGGTACAAAATGACCAGCAGGACCGGGGTGTTGTATATCCACTCCATAAAATAGCTGAGGAATTCTTCAGAGATTTTGTCGATCCATTGAAGGTCGTCGATAACCATAATCAGCGGTTTATCCTGGCTCTGCCGAACAAAAAGGCCCGTCAAAGCCTCAAATATCCGCATCTTCCGGACAGAGGCGGCCACCTGGAGGTAGACCGGATCATCGACCTGCAGGGAGAACAATTCATGAAACGGGGTAATGGCGCTTTTTAAGTTCTCATCCAGCCCAAGGACCCTGTCCTTGATTTTGTTCCGGATGATAAACTCCTTGTCGTCGTCTGCGATATCAAAGTGTGATTTCAGGATATCCAGAATTGGCAGATAGGCCATGGCGCTGCCGTAATGGATGCATTGGCCCTCCAGGAAGGTAAATTCCCCGGCAGGCAGCTGGTTCTTGAACTCCCGGACAAGCCGGGATTTCCCGACGCCCGCCTCACCGACCACACCGACCACCTGGCCGGAACCAACGGTTGCCTGCTGGTATGCCTCCATCAGGGCGGCCATGGAGGCCTTGCGGCCCACGAAT
>JAGYOX010000049.1 GCA_018399235.1 Desulfobacterales bacterium
TCAACGGCGCCCAATGAGCGGGCTAGGCAATGTGGCCTTTCGTGAACTTTTGGCGGGCTATGGCGGCCCGGCCTTGATGTTCATGGAAATGTGCAGCGCAAAAGCCATCCCCCGGGAGAATCGATATGTATCTACGGTGTTCAGATGGCGGGACGAGGAGTTGTCTTGTCTGGTCTGCCAGATATTCGGTTCTGAGCCCAAAGATATGGCAACGGCGGCCCGGCGGATTGAATCGGAGGGGTTTTTTGGTGTGGACTTGAATTTTGGCTGTTCAATCGCCCGGATCTGCAAGCGCAACTGCGGGGCGGCCCTTTTAAAATCCCCGGTCCGGGCGGTTCGGATTGTCGAAGCCGTCCGGCGGGCTGTCAGCATACCCGTTTTTGTGAAGTTTCGGACAGGGTGGGAGGATAGCCCCGATCCGGCAGTTCAGCTTGCCCGGGAATTTGAAGCTGCGGGCGCGGATGCCCTGACCTTCCATCCCCGCGTCGCCCCGGACCGGCGGGCCAGACCGCCCAGATGGGAGTATATCGGAAGGGTTAAAGCGGCGGTATCGATTCCGGTGTTCGGAAACGGCAATGTTTTTTCAGACAGGGACTGCGAAGCTATGATCTCGCAGACCGGCTGCGACGGCGTGGCCCTTGGTCGTGTGGCGGTGGCCAAGCCATGGATATTTCGCGAATTTGCGAATGGTGAGCAATTTGGGCCGGAGGCGTATGCCGAGATGTTTAACCGTCTGATTGACCTCTTGGAGGTCCATTATGATCAGACCCGCGCGATCCGGTTGTTTCGCAAAACCGTCGTTTATATGGCGGCATTTTTCCGGTATGGCCATGTTTTTAATAAAAGCCTTCGAAATGCAAAAAATTTTGAAGAGATCCGTATGAAAATAACTGAATTCTGTCAAAAGCCCCTCGAGTTATCCGAGGCGCCGAATTTAAACTTTTTTTAACCATACGGGCTTAATTTTTCTTTACATGACCCATCGGTTGTGGTTAAAAATATCAATTTATTCAAATAGTATGCTCAGGCTTTAAGGTTATGTATCGACAATACAGCATAAATGGATCTATCCGGCGGACGGGCGATTGGCGGATGGGCGATTGGCGAATGGACAAACCGGCCCCGACCATTCGCGAGGATTTTGAGCAGCGTGAGGCCAATTTCATTTCGCCCTACGGTATGCTTTCCGCCGACTCTCAAGGACGGGAGCACGAGGAGGAGTCATGTCCGGTTCGCACCGTGTTCCAGCAGGATCGGGACCGCATCGTGTTTTCGAATGCGTTTCGCCGTTTAAAGCATAAGACCCAGGTCTTTCTTTCCCCCCTTGGTGATCATTATCGAACGCGGCTTACCCATACCCTTGAGGTGGCAGAAATCGCCAGAACCATTAGCCGGGCGTTGCGATTAAATGAGGACTTGGCTGAAGCCATTGCAATGGGTCACGATCTTGGCCATACGCCGTTCGGCCATTCCGGTGAAACCGCCCTTAAGGAGATATACTCTGCGGAATTTTGCCATAATGAACAGAGTCTGCGGGTAGTTGACGTGCTGGAGCGCCATGGTCAGGGGTTGAACCTGACCTATGAGGTTAGGGACGGTATTCTTAAGCATTCCAAAGGGTTTGGGGATATTATGCCGTCCGATCCCTCGGAGATCGCCTGCACCGTAGAGGGCCGTATCGTCCGTTTTGCTGATATCATCGCCTATTTGAATCATGACCTGGATGATGCGATTCGAAGCAGGGTGATCAAGGAAGACCAAGTTCCTGTGGATTGCGTTGAGATGCTCGGCCGCACCCATTCCCAGCGTGCAACGACCATGATCCGGGATCTTATTTATTCAAGCGAAATCCAGGGTAACGAATTCATTTTAAAGTTAAGCGCGTCGGTTTCGGAGGCGATGAATTGCCTGCGGGGTTTTCTTTATGAAAACGTTTACCGCTCGGAACGGGTTCACGCCGAATTCATCAAGGCCAAAAAGATGATCATCGAGCTTTACAGCTATTTTCTGGAAAATCCGGAGGTTATGAAGAGCAAGCTCTCCGGCATGGAAATGGCCGCCGCCTATTACCAGGATGTCGCCCTGGGCCGGTTGACCTGTGATTTTATCGCCAGCATGACGGACCGTTATGTATTGAATCTATATAATGATATCTTTGTACCCACGCCCTTGGTTTGACCCCTTTGATGTCCGTTTTCGCCAATACTTTTTATCCGGAAGCCGATGAACCTTTTACGAAGCTTGTCGAGTTGTATGCTGAAATGGATCAGGCGTACGAACAAACGGCTGCTGCTTATGGGTTTGACTGCCAAGGGTGTTCAGACAACTGCTGCCGGACCCGGTTTTACCACCATACCCATCTTGAAACTGCCTATCTGCTGAGAGGGCTTTCCCGGTTGGATACCTCACAGCAGGAGTTGATATATCAACAGGCTGAGGAAATCGTCTCCGCCCAAAGAAAAAATATGCCAGGCGCCAACCATCTCATGTGTCCTGTCAATATGGACGGTTGGTGCGCGCTCTATACGTATCGTCCTATGATTTGCAGACTCCATGGTCTGCCCCATGAACTGAATATTCCCGGCAAAGGCAGAACTTTTGGGCCGGGGTGCAGTGAATTCGAGCGCATTTGCGGCGATCAAAACTATGTGCCGTTTGATCGCACACCGTTTTATACAAAAATGGCCGTTCTTGAGCAGGCGTTTAAAACGCATGCCCGCATTACAACGCGGCTTAAAAAAACAGTTGCTGAAATGATTGTGGATGCCGCAACATGGTCGAGGGGGAGAAACCTTTAATGAAATATGTTGAAACCGATGATCCGGCCAGTATGCCGGGACGGCTGCTAAAGGAAACGGACCGCTTTTGTTTTCGCTGCTATCCCGGTATATCCTGTTTTAACCGCTGTTGCCGGAATCTGAACCTTTTTTTATACCCCTATGATGTCATCCGGCTCCGAAAATGCCTGGCGATTTCATCCGGCGAGTTTATTGATGCCTATACGGATGTGGTCTTTCGCGAGACCAGTTATTTCCCTTCCGTGCTTTTGCGCATGGCTGAGAATGAGGAAAAAACCTGTCCGTTTTTGAGTCAGGACGGGTGCCGCGTTTATATGGACCGGCCCCAGACGTGCCGGGCCTTTCCGATTGAGCATGGTATCTATTACGATGCGCAAACCGGTCGGAGCCGGCTGCTACATTATTTTCGCCCGCCGGATTTCTGTCAGGGCCGTTTTGAAGAGACCAGCTGGACCAAGGATTCCTGGGCGAGCGACCAGGAGGTGGTTTTCTACAACCAGATGACCCTCGAGTGGGCCGATCTCATGCGCCTGTTCCAGACCGACCCATGGGGCGGGGAGGGGCCGGACGGCCAAAAGGGGAAAATGGCCCTCATGGCCACCTATAATATTGATGCGTTTCGGGATTTTGTTTTAAACAGCAGTTTTTTTAAACGTTACAAAGTTAAACCCGATATCCGTCTTAAGATCAAGTCCGACGATGTGGCTCTTCTCAGGCTGGGCATCTCCTGGGTGAAGCTTTTTTTGTTCGGCGTGCAGGGCAACACAGTAAAATCCATCATTTTTTAATTTCCTCATCCACATCTTTATCAAAATCCGCTGACCGCCATTCATCGTTTGCCGGCAGGTATTCCCGTCTGAACGTTTCAGTAATTTCATCAAGGGGTACGTCCGCAAACTCCGCGCGGTAGGCGATGTATTCCATGTGCCGGTTGCCCTTCAAATCAAAGCTGTGATAGATGGAATCGCTTTTGCCGTCAAACTCAAGGGGTTTTAAAGAAAACTTTTCGCACAGTTCGATATTAAAGGCGGGCGTTGCTTTGAGCCATTCTCCGTTCAGGCAAATCGACGTGTAGCCGTGCCAGTAAAAAATATCGGTCTTCATCTGCTGCCGCAGCCGTTCCGTGGATAGATGGTTTTTAACATCGGCAAAGCCGAGGCGTGCCTGGATTCCCTTAAAACGGCAGCAGGCGGCAAGCAGAATGGCTTTTGCGACGCACCAGCCGCATCCGTTTTTCAGGGTAGTGCTCGCCCGAAGCCCCTCTACCGTGAGATCTATGGAATACGGATCATAGCGGATGCCATCGCGCACCGCGTAGTAAAGAGACACCGCTTGTATTACTGGATCAGCCGATTTCCCGGCGTTTTTTTCGGCAAAAGCGGAAACCTCCGGATCGTCAAAATTGATGAATTGTGTGGGCGTTAAGTAAGGATTCATTATGATTACCAGTTAATGTCCGGCGGCACATCGCAGACAACCAGAAACGGATCAAACACCTGGGAGATGTAGATCTTTCCATCCTGGATAAGGGCGGTTGACGCCGCGCTGATAAACTCGCCGGTATCTACAAAAATCGCCTTTCGCATGTTTGTCCCCGGAGTAATCCGCACCACCACAGCTGGTGATTTTTTTTCACTGTCCTTGGCATGCCTCAGAAAGGCAAAATCATCAAAATGGGCGGCGGCAATCAGGTGTTTCCCATAACGGGTTAAATTGTCGCCTCCCTTTAACTCCATTATCAATTGGCCTCTGCCGAGGGTTCCGTCTTCATTCCGTGGATAATAAAGTACCCGGTTGCCCAGCGTTGTGGTGACAAAGACCCGCTCCGGTTCGGCCAGAATGCCGTTCGCAAATGCCAGCCCATCTGCCACGATCTGCCAGTTCCCCGTATGAGAATCGTAAAAGGCGATTTCAGACGCTTTTCGTTTCAAGTACAAGTCCAGCTTTCCGCGGTAGTCATTGGTGACATAGAAATCCCCGCTCTCAAGCACCGACAGATCGTTAGGCGACCAGAGGTGCTCGCTATCTTCAAGGAAGTGGAGCATTTCGAGTTGATCATCTATAACCCGGTAGATGCCCACGGCGTTTTCCAGGCGCTCGCCGGTGGCATAAGGGTCATGCAGGATGACATAAAGATAGGTTCCGCCAGGGGCGTGCCGGATATCCATCCCGTGGGGCTTGAATGCGGCAAGTCGTTTGGGTTCTTTAGTCCGAGGCATAATTCCGGTTTTTCCGGTTGCCGGCTCATAAAAATAAATATCCCCGTTAATCGCCGGATCTCGCCTTTCACAACACGAAATTAGCAGGCGGGTACGTCTATGCCACTGATCAAGGACAAAATCTTCAGGACCGGGGCCGGTATTAATTTTGCGGCACTGTCCTTGAATTTCGTATGTGGTATACGGCAGCCGTTCTTTATAAGAGCAGGCAGAGAATTCCAGCAGCATTAAAAAGATCAGGCCACAAAACAGCATGGGAATTGCATTTTTTTTCATGGTTGCCTTTTTCATAGAATTATTGCGGAGTTCATGCCGCCGATGGAAGCGGTTTTTTTGCATCGGGTGATCAGGCCGGTTGCGAATCGGGCGGCATCTGCCCGGTCTTTTTCATCGGGATGGGTCGGGTAGGTGCCGAGGATCTGATGAAAGCCGTGGCATTTAAACCGGCCAATACAGGTGCCACGCAGTCGTTTTTCCATGCCATTCAAGCATTTTTCTGCGGCGAACGGGCCGAAGAACGGCGCCCCGAATGTGACAAATACAGCGGTCCTGTGGGGGGTTTCCAAACCGTTCAGAAAATCTTTGATCCTGTCTGTGGGCATGCCGCTGTGAACCGGGGAGCCGATCATAAGCAGATCATAGTCTGAGACCGGATAATCGTCTATATCATTCAGAGGGATAGCAGGGCATGAAATTGCTTCTGCCATGGATTCTGCAATCAACTGGGTGTTTCCGCTCCAGGAATCATAAACCACAATGGCGCTCAGTGGTTGCGGACTGATCCACGCGGGGATTTCAGCGTCTTTTTTATACTGGACCTGGGCCCGATCCCGGGCGCATCCAAAAAGAAAAAGCTGGATGAAAGCGCCAAGCATTAAGGAACAAAATGATCTTCTATTCATTTTAAGATATATAATATATGGTAGAGGTTACGTCAAGTATTGAGTATTGTATTGAATGCTTTATAATATGTTGTTAACTATGATTATATATTCAGCTTTTGGTTATTAATCAAATAATAAGGATCAGGTTGTTATGCAGTATAATCAATTCACGGCCTCCAAGTCCGGCAGTTTTATTGCCGGTTTGATCGCCTTCATTATCCTACTTGCTGGTGGCTATTTTGGCTATATAAAAGTGATGGATTGGCATCAGAAACAGCTTGAGAACGCTGTATCGGAAAAGACGGAAAAGTTCGAGAAAAAAACGGCCGAACTCGAGGGAACGCTTAACCAGCTAAAGCAGCAGCTGGCGGAGGAAACCAAGGTGGATAAGGAGGCAAAGGAGGTTTCTGCGGAGCGTATTGAAAAGGTTTTTGGAGAACCGGATGAGAAGCTCCCCGTCAATACTATGGAGGCAATGGATGAACCCGGCTGTTATCGGCTGGAGAAAAAAATCAATGCGTTTTTCAGCTATCTTGACCAGCAGGGGTTTGCAGATGCCGCATCAGTTGAAGCCGGAGGGACCCGGCAGGTGTTTGAGGAGATGGTGTCGGAGCTTGCCGAGCATCCGCCGATGATCATTGGTGAGACCAGGGATATCGTCAGCCTCATGCATAATCAGGCCCATTTTTTTCGTATATTGAAGAAAGAACGTATCGAAATGGTCAGGCAGATTTTGAATACTGAGCCGGATGTGCTGGAGCATGCCATGGGTAATTTTTACGATTATTATGTAAAACTCGGCGGATGCGGCGGTCAGGGGGAGGCGATCGTTTCTTTGGAAACCCTCTATGAATATGCGAGTTTTTTTTTAAACACCCTTTCAGGGAAGAGCTATCTTTTGCGGCGGGGTTCCACCATCCGCTGTCTTACCCGTTATTACAGTGTACTGGTACTACACCAGGCCAACAAGGCCACGCTCAATCGCTACGGTATTGATATCCGACCTCATATTGAACTGGCTTTGGATGATATCCGCAACCAAAACAGCCTGATATATCAGGATCAATATATTGAAAGGCTGGGCAAACTGAAGGAAAACTATCAATAGGGCTCATTCCTTTTTTTGGGTTATCGCCCGCCATGCGTCCAGCCGTTCCTTGATGATTTTTTCATAGCCGCGCTCTGTCGGCTTGTAAAATGAACTGTGCCTGAGCTTATCCGGAAGGTAGCTCTGAGCGATGATACCCCCCGGGTAATCATGGGGGTATTTGTATCCGTCCGAATACCCTTTTTCCTTCATAAGCCGGGTGGGGGCGTTGCGGATGTGATAGGGCACCGCAAGAGAGCCGGTTTTTTTTATGGTCTTTTGTGCTTGGCCGTAAGCCGTGTAGATTCGGTTGCTTTTGGGCGCACATGCGAGGTAGACGGCCGCCTGTGCAAGGCAGAGATCGCCCTCCGGAGAGCCCAGAAACCGGTAGGCCTCCATGGCGTCCAGGGCAATGGATAGCGCCCGGGGATCGGCATTGCCGATATCTTCAGAGGCAAATCGCACCATGCGGCGGGCTATGTAGAACGGATCCTCGCCGGCTGACATCATCCGGGCCAGCCAGTAAAGTGACGCATCCGGGTCACTGCCGCGCAGGCTTTTATGAAACGCAGAGATAAGGTTGTAATGCGCCTCCCCGGATTTGTCGTATGTAAACGCCTTTCGCTGCAGCGCGGTTTCCACATCTTCGCGGGTAATTTCGGTTCGGCCGGCGGATTGGGTTGCAAAAGCCGCTATCTCTAATGCATTTAAGGCGACTCGGGCGTCGCCGTCAGATAGCGAAACAATATGCTTAAGGGCGCCATTCGAAAGCGTCAGCCCGGAATCGCCCAGCCCTTTTTTCCTATCCGACATGGCCCTTGCCAGGAGCTTCTGTATGGCCTCATCAGAGAGCGAATAAAGCGATATCGTCTGGCATCTGGATAAAAGCGCCGAAATGACCTCAAAAGAGGGGTTCTCCGTAGTGGCCCCGATCAGGGTGATCATGCCGGTTTCCACATGGTGGAGGAATGCATCCTGCTGGGACTTGTTAAACCGGTGGATTTCGTCCACAAACAGGATGGTTCGCTTTTGATAGAGTTGCCACTGTTCCCTGGCCGCTTCAATGACGTCTCTGATGTCTTTGACCCCGGCAAGAACCGCCGAAAGATGGACGAAATAGCATTTTGTCTGGCCGGCGATGATCCGGGCGATGGTGGTTTTGCCGGATCCGGGCGGCCCCCAGAGGATCATGGAAAAAAGATGGTCGGCGATGACGGCGTTCCGGATTAGGGTGCCATTGCCAACCGCTTGGTCCTGGCCGATCAGCTCGTCCAAAGTTTTCGGCCGCATTCGGTCGGCCAGCGGGCGCGAAGCCTCGGCAGCCTTTTTGGATTGATGTTTAAAAAGATCTCGGGTTTCGTTGGATTCCTCGGATGACATGACAGAGAAGCCTTAATCGATTAAGCCCGTTTTCTGGTTTTTCGATTTTTGGTGCTTGACCGTTTTTTCTTCCGACGGGGTTCGGATGCCCCCCGTTTTCTAAAATAGAGCCGAACGGGCACTTGGTCGAGACCGGTTTCCGCCCGGATCTGGTTGATAAGGTAGCGCTTGTATGAAAAATGAACCCCTTCCGGGAAATTGACAAAGCATACAAAGGTTGGCGGCCGGGCCGATACCTGGGTGGCGTAGTAGAACTTCAGGCGTTTGCCACGGAAGAGGGAGGGTTCGGTGCGCCAAGTGGCCTGCTCAATGATTTTATTCAATGTGGCGGTGGTAATCCGGCGGCTGTATTGCTCATAGATCGTATCGACCATTTCAAAAATTTTCTGGACCCGTTTGCCGGTTAAAGCGGATACTGTGAGTACCGGCGCAAAACTCAAATACTTGGCCTCGCTTCTCAGCCACTCCATCATCCGCTGCATGGTCCGGCTGTCTTTTTCAACGATATCCCATTTATTCAGCACAAAGATACAGCCCCGACCCTGTTCAAAGGCGTAGCCGGCAATTTTGACATCCTGGTCGGTGATGCCCTCATGCCCGTCCAGCAGGATAAGCACCACATCTGAACGCTCAATGCTTTTTAACGCTTTAATAATTGAATATTTTTCGATTTTTTTCGATACCCGGCTTTTCCGGCGGATGCCGGCGGTATCGATCAGAATATAGTGTTTGTTATTGACCGAGAATTCCGTGTCGATCGCATCCCGGGTCGTGCCGGGCTGACTGCTCACCAGCACTCGATCTTCACCCAGAAGCCGGTTGATCAGAGATGATTTTCCTACGTTTGGTCGGCCGATAACCGCGATTTTTACTGCTTCGGTTTCTGATTCAGGCGCGGCGGCAGGGAGTTTGATCGTCAACTGGTCGAGAAGATCGGTAATGCCGTAACCGTGGGCGGCAGAGATGGGAAGCAGCATTTCCACACCGAGTTCGTAAAAGGGATAGCACCGGTCTTCCTGGGCTTCGTTGTCAACCTTGTTTACCGCATGTATAACAACGGGGATATTAAAGGCCTGAACCAGCTCCAGGAGCTCACGATCGTGGGGAGACGGCCCATTTTTCCCGTCAAGTAGGAGGATGACGGCGTCCGCATCCTTTACCGCCTGTTCGACCTGTTGGTGGCTTGCGGCGGTAAATTCGTCTTCCACCCCGGCAAATCCGCCGGTATCAATCAAGGTAAAGGCGGTATCGTTCCATTCGGCGTTTCCATAGTGCCGATCCCGTGTAACACCCGGGAAAGCGTCGACCAAGGCGTCCGTTGATCGGGTGATGCGGTTGAAAAAGGTAGATTTTCCGACATTCGGCCGTCCGATAATCGTAACAACAGGTTTCATATGTTCAGGGAGACAGGCATTCTTGGGTGCCGGTGGACAATCGGGTATCAGATTTTATAGATAATGCGTTCTTCGGTTATGATGATATCCACGAATTTATCGTGGGATTCCATGGGGACCGCTTGGGTGATCTGATCCTCGAAAGCAAAGGCTACTTTTCTGGCGGTTATTGGAAGCTTGGGGATGATTCGGTCGTATCTGCCGGCGCCGGTTCCAAGGCGTCCGCCCTTTTCGTCAAATGCAACCCCCGGAATTATAGCAATATCGATATGATCCATTGAAACCGGTTTACAGCGTTCCGGATCCGGTTCCAGGACATTGCCGGTGCCTTTTCTCAGATCCGCATCAACATCCTGTATTTTATATAATTTAGCCCCTCCGTTGGCATTGTTAAACAAGGGCAGAATAATATCCTTGGGGCTGTCTATGCATCGGCGGATAATCCGGCCGGTATCGACTTCCTGATGCTGATTGATGTATAGCAGGGAAACTTCCGCTTCAATAAAGTTGGCGAACTCAAACAGCTGAGTCTCTATCGCCTTCAGCTTTTCCTGTATATCGTCTCGGGAGATGGCATCCAGCTTTTTTTTAATCAGCTTGCGCAGTTCATGTTTTTTGTCTTTGACATCCTCCATCGGTCTTTTCTCCATTGAAAGAAAATAAATATATTATATTTTATATATGATTTTTTCAAAATTTTCAATAATTATTGACGCCCTATAAGAGGGGTGATAATTTTTAATATTTTATAGTATATAATTTCTTATGCGCACTGATTCTTAGAGAATATAGGTATTCTATGCTGGAAATCAAGTATGTCCGACAAAATTTATCTGCAGTTTCGGATGCTTTGGAGAAACGCGGGGATTCCGCTGAGCTTGATACGTTCAAAACCGTTGATGCCAGACGTCGCGAGATTCTTTCCGAGATAGAAGCGTTGCGGCACCGCAAAAATGTTGTTTCCGATGAGATTGCAGAAAAGAAAAAGGACGGGGGAAATGCAGATGATCAAGTCGTTGAGATGCGCGAGGTCGCAAACAGGATAAAGCAAATGCAGCAGGAACTGACGGAATGCGAGGAAACCATCAACGATATCATGATCCGCATTCCAAATATCCCTGAAGCGTCCGTTCCCTTCGGCCGGGACGATAGCCAGAACCGGCTGATCAAGTGCGAAGGGGAAAAGCCCGCCTTTGATTTCAAGCCGCAGGCCCACTGGGATATCGGCGAAGCATTAAGGATTCTTGATTTTGAGCGGGCGGCAAAAATCACGGGGGCCCGATTCCCTTTGTATTTCGGGCTGGGGGCGCGGTTGGAGCGGGCGCTTATTTCGTTTATGCTGGATCTTCATACAACGGAAAACGGATATACCGAGGTATTGCCCCCGTTTATCGTCAATCGCAAATCCATGACCGGCACCGGCCAACTGCCCAAGTTTGAAACGGATCTGTTTAAACTAAAGGACTGGGACTACTATTTGATCCCTACGGCAGAAGTCCCGGTGACCAATATTTATCAGAATGAAATCCTTGATGAAGAGAATCTGCCGATTTATTATACAGCTTACACCCCGTGTTTTCGTTCAGAGGCCGGTTCCCACGGCAAAGATACGCGCGGGTTGATTCGGCAGCATCAGTTCAACAAGGTGGAGCTAGTCAAGTTCGTTGCCCCGGAAACCTCCTATGATGAGCTGGAAAAACTTTTGGCGGATGCCGAAAAGGTCCTCAAACGTCTGGGGCTGGCCTACCGGGTGGTGGTGCTATGCACCGGCGATCTCGGATTCTCCGCTGCCAAAACCTATGATATCGAGGTCTGGATGCCGGCCCAGGAAAGATACCGTGAGATATCCTCCTGTAGTAATTTTGAGGGTTTTCAAGCCCGTCGGGCCGGCATCCGCATGCGCCGCAAGGGCAGGAAGGGCACTGAGCCGGTTCATACATTAAACGGTTCCGGTTTGGCCGTCGGTCGAACCGTAGCCGCGATTCTGGAGAACTATCAGCAGGCCGACGGAAGCGTGGTGATTCCGGAGGCGCTGAGGCCATATATGGGCGGGAAGGAACGCATCGCATCGTGAAACCTGAGGAATTTCCAAAAAACATGCAATCCTACCTGGTCCCGGAGCCTGCCGGCAAACTGATTTACCGGTGCCTGGGCTGCGGGGCGGAGTATGGCATTGAAAAACTTTTATATACATGTCCGAACTGCGGAAAGGTTCTGCTGCTCCATGATCCAGCATTCGACCGGTTAAAAAAAATATCCGGCAGCACTTGGCGGCAGATTTTTGATTACCGGAAAATGTTAAATATCCCGGCGCTTCAGGGTATTTATAGGTTCCATGAGTTTGTCGGACCGATTTTGCCGCTGGATGTGGTCGTCTATCTCGGGGAAGGCAACACCCCGATCATCGAATCCAATGCCCGGCTGCAGGAGACGGCCGGCGCCCGGATATTTTTTAAAAACGACGGGCAGAACCCGAGCGCCTCTTTCAAGGACCGGGGTATGGCCAGTGCGCTAAGCTACATTCAGTATCTGATCCGGCAGGGCCATGTATCAGAAATTCTTGCCGTGTGCGCGTCAACAGGGGATACATCCGCATCTGCGGCCCTTTATGCATCTTTTTTGCAGCCCCATGTGAAATCCGCCGTTTTGCTCCCCCACAAGAAGGTCACCCCTCAGCAGTTGGGGCAGCCTTTGGGCAGCGGAGCGGCCGTTTTTGAAATTCCCGGCGTTTTTGACGACTGCATGAAAATTGTTGAAGCCTTGTCTGAAAATTACAACGTCGCGCTTCTGAATTCGAAAAATGCCTGGCGGATTCTGGGGCAGGAATCCTATTCCTATGAAATCGCCCAGTATTTTGAATACGATCTGGCTGACAAGGTTGTGGTCGTGCCCATCGGCAATGCCGGCAATATTACCGCGGTGATCAACGGGTTTTTAAAGTTTTATGAGACCGGTATAATCGACCATCTGCCGAAGATTATCGGCGTTCAGTCCGAACACGCCAATCCGGTATATAGGTATTACCTGGAGCCGGACCCGGATAAACGGCATTTTGAACCCGTGTATGTAAAACCGAGCGTCGCGCAGGCGGCAATGATCGGAAATCCGGTATCCATGCCGCGCGTTATTCACCTGGTGGAAAAATACAACCAAATAGCCGGCTATCAAAGGATCTATGTCGCCGAAGTCACTGAACAGCAGATCATGGACTGGCAGCTGACCGCCAACCGCAACGGCCATGTGATCTGCACCCATGGCGGCGAATGCCTGGCCGGACTGGTATCGGCCATAGAGCGCGGATTGGTGGAAAGGCATGAAGAGGTGATTTTGGACTCCACCGCCCATGCGCTCAAATTTTCCGGCTTTCAGGAGATGTATTTTGAAGACAGTTTCCCGCCGGAATACGGGGTTACACCCAAGCCGGAACTAATCAATGCCCCGGAACTCATTCGACCGGCGGATCTGGAAGCCGTCCCCGAGCCAGGCAGGCCGCTTAGCGGGGCCAAACTGGATAGGTTTGTCGCCCGGATGGCCGAAGAAATAGCTAAAATTCTTGATTTAAAGAAGGTCTCCGTCTAAATGAATTCCGATAAATTTCGGATGATTGTCATTAGCTTGGCTGCGGTTTCAGTGATGGGTTGCGCGTTAATGCCGGCCCTTGCGAGCGCCGCATTTTTTCAGAAGCGGTTCATGGTCTGCAAGGACCGTGGGCGGGATATTCTGTGCGACCCCTATATAGTCCAGAAAAATGACTATGTGACCAAGCTGTTCAAACAGCGCGGCCAGATCGCATACGAAGACTTCCCAAAATTTTTAAGCATTTTTAAACGGATCAACCCGGATATCAAGGATATCGACAAGATCTATCCGAACCAGAAGATTCTGATTCCCCTCAAACTACTGGCACCGGGAACTCTTGAGGGCCAATCCACCGGGATGGTAACCATCCCGATAATTACAATTACCAATCTGCCCAATAGCATGCTCCAGAATTCATCGCTGTATGAAGTCCAGTCCGGGGATACGGTGTCCAAGCTTATTCTTGCTCAATTCGGCGCCTTGAATCGCCAGGAATATGAAAGGGTACTCGAACTGTTCAAGTATATGAATCCGGATCTTGAGGATATCGATCTCATCCGGGTGGGGGAAAAAATACGACTGCCGGATCCAGCCATACGTAATGCCTCATGGTACGATGACGCATTTGATAGTTCCGGGCGGGTCAAAACCAAGGAACCGTTTGAGGCCCCCGCGCCTGAACCCGAGCCGCCTGAAACCGAACAGACGGCCGTAGCTCCTGAGCCGAAACCAAAGCCGAAGCCAAGCCCGGCAACTGAAAATCAGGCACAGGAGGCAAAGGTGCGGGTAAAGTCGCCTGAAACACCTGAGAAAAAGCCGGAAATAACGAAAAAAGAACCGGAGCCGGCTTCTCCGCCGGAGCCGGTTCGGTTGACACCCATTTATAAAAGGGGGGCTAGGGTTCTTAATGCCCGGTTGCTGGATGAAGGGGACTTTTATTTTCCCCGTGAGGGTCTTTCGGATGTAAAAGTTGAGCTTTCTCAGACCCCGGTGATGGAGCTGCCCGATGGATCGCGTCTTTTGTTTGACCAAAAGGGAGCTATCAGGGAGAAAGAGGCTGCCGCAATAAAGCGGTTCTGGAAGAATATAAGGATCGTCCGGCTTAAAGCAGGAGCCGGTTTACGGGATCTTTTTCAAGAAATTTGCCCGATTATTGATGAAGGCGGGTGTGAGAGTAGGCTGGCGTTTTCTGATAACGGGATATCCGTAACCGTCCGCGCTGAATATATCTATGACAACTTAGATGGCGATGGCGAGGTTTGCCTGACGTTTATCCGCCGGGCAGAGGAACAGACACAGGCTTCAATCCGCCGTTATTTGGCACAACACTGGATAGTTGTTGACGAATGGATAGACAGGGCGGATTTTTTTGCCAAAGCGCACCAATCAATGCGAGATGACACGCGCCAAGATGAGACGGATGAAGTGAGTTCGACGGTTATCACGGCGACAACTCCCTCCGAGTTCGTCCGCCGGTTGGCTGAACGGTTGGGATATAATTATCAGGAGGATGTTGAAATCTCATTTCCATATGCCGGGTTCCAGGTCAATGCCTGGACGAACGTGCTCTCCGTGGGCCCCAACAGCGAAGTGTTGATTGATTTCGGCGATCTTCAGGGCGATGCGATCACATCAATTGAAGATACTGGATTTCAGGTCATTCAAATCAGGGGCGGAAACGATTATTACCAGATGGCCCGCCAGCTTTTGTCCGAATTGCCGGTTAACCAGATGGATGCCCCGGTTTTCTGGGCGGCAGAGCGCCGACGGATACATAATACGTCTTTCCGGGTGCCGGGGACGGTGGTATCTATTGCAGGTAAATCGGAAAAAGAAAAAAAGATCCTGATCACCGGGGTTGAAGTCCCGCCGGAACTCCGGTATTATCTTGCTGATAAAGGATTCGAAGTGATTCAGGTACACAACCCAATACCCCAAGGAAGTGGATGATGATATTAAAAAAGCGGCTGTTTGTTGTATGTATGCTAACGGTTTTTGGGCTGGTCGCCTGCGCTACAAACGGTAGCCTTATTGAAAAGGAGAGGGCAAATGCTTCACGTGAGTTGGGGGAAGCCTATATGAGCCAGAAGGCCTATACAAGGGCGCTTCGCGAATTTCTTAAAGCCGAGGAACTTTATGCCAAGGACTCTTTCCTTCAGAATGATTTGGGGCTGGCATACATGGCTAAAAAAAAATATGACCAAGCCATTTCCCATTTTCAGTATGCGCTGGAGTTAAAACCCGATTATACCCCGGCCAGAAATAACCTGGGGACCGCTTACATGGAAAAGGAAAACTGGGATGCGGCCATTGAATGCTTTAAGGCGGCAAAAGAGGATCTTCTCTATGCCACGCCGCATTATCCCCTGACCAATCTGGGTTTTATCTCTTTTCACCGGGGCGATTACGATAAGGCCATCGGTTATTACAAAGAGGCGCTGGATCTTATGCCTAATTTCCCCAAAGCCCTTCAAGGGCTGGGTCAAGTTTATATGGAAAAGGGTGAATACGATAAGGCGGTAGACGTTTTCGAAAAAGCTGTAAAAGAGGCGCCCGGGGAACCCCGGCTGCATCTGGACCTGGGCAAAGCCTATCGAAACATCCATGAATATAACAAGGCATATAAGACCTTTAAAAAGGCCGCCGCCATGGGCAAAGACACAAAACTGGGTGAGATAGCCGAGAAGATGGCGGAAGAAGTGTGGCGTTTTGAATAGCAGTCCCTATGATAGTGTCCGGCACTATGTTAGAAGCCGCAGGACGGATGCAATATCCTCTTTATTCCGTATGTCGAGATCTATGGATTGTTCGCTTGGCTCAAGGCCGGGAAGAAATTCCGTTTTTCCATAAATTGAAATGCTGATGCGATCAATCCGGTCGATACTATTTCGGGCCTCTTCCGTGTTGACCGAAGAAATGTTAATCCCCCTCATGATCAGGGCCTCTACCGTATTGGACTGTAATGCCCGCTGATTTTTTTCCGCCGTGCGGATCGCTTTAATGAGAAACTGTTTGTGCGCCATCAGAGCCTCATACATATCGGCTTCCGGATCGGTTTGTTCCATCAGATCGATGGCAAAGTCCAATGAGTTCCAGAATTCATCGGATTTTCCGTAAAGCGTTTGAACCAATGAACAGAGAAAATCGGCCTGTTTGCCTGACTGTTCGATTCTGGCGTTTCGCAATTTTACCCGAACCCGGCGCGCGGCCCGGGTGTCTGTTATAAACCGGTCAATGACCTCGGATACCTGCGGATTAATACGGCGGTGAAGCTGCAACCGGGCAATCAACTGACGGATGGCAGATTCGGGTACAGTAAGGGGGACTTTGCTTTGATGGTCCGGAAAACAGAGTTTAACTTGAAGATTTTTGCTGCATAATAAATTGGCGATTTCAGTTTGGTCTTCCGGGCTGAAACCGGTTTGGGCCAGGATCGGCTCAATTTTTTCCTGCATGGCTTCATCCGGGAAAAAAATCAGTTCAACGGCGGTCTCTGCTTCACAGTTGTCCGGATCCATAAGAAACTCAACCAACTGATCACCGGAAGCCGGGGCAAGGGTGGAGTCGATATAGTGTATGACATCACGGGATAGGTTGATTTCCCCTGACAGTATATCAACGAGTTGCTTGATCAGTTTTTTTTTATAATGCTGATTTGCCATTGATCGCTATATTTTGTTTTTGGCTGGTTTAGCTTGTATGCCTTGCAATATAGAAATCCTTATCCTGGAATGCAACCCGATTTCAGTCTCTGAGGGGTCGGATACGGGCGACGGCTTTTGAACTATTTGCTTGACAAGTGTTTGGTTTTAGTGCATTTTTTCTCAATAAACGAATAAAGCCAAAAAATTATAATTTTTAGTCCTTTGTGGGAGCTCACATCATGAAATGCCATCGTTGTCATCGTTTCACGCTTATCCTTTTCATATCCATATTTTTTTGTTTTATGTTGGTTTTGCCGCCGTTCGGGTTTTGTGAATCAAACGATTTTGAAAACGGGCAGAAGCAGACGGAGACTTCAGGACAGGTGGAAGCCGCGGAAGAAACCGTGGCTGAGGGAGCCCCATACCAATCGGATCAACCGGATAGGGTCGGTTCCCTCTCGATTGAAACGCCCGATCCTGATATGATGAGGCTTACGGATCAAGGCATTAGGTACTACAAGGGCCAGGGGGTTAAACAGAACTACTCGAGAGCCGCGGAAATGTTTTTAAAGGCGGCGGAAAAAGGGAGCGCCGCTGCGCAGTATTCACTGGGGCATATGTATGAACATGGCAAGGGGGTGCCTAAGGATTTGGAAAAGGCGATTGAATGGTATCGGGAGGCGGCGATGCAGGATCATGTTTTGGCCCAGTATAGCTATGCCCATATGCTTTATCACGGCAAGACCGGTAAAAAGCGCCCTGAAGAAGCCGCCCACTGGTATAAAAAGGCCGCGGATCAGGATAACGCGCTGCCGATTCATTTCTACAGCCTGGGCGTCATATATGACAAGGGGGATGGCTTGCCGCAGGATCTAAAAAAGGCCGCTCAATGGTATGAGCGGGCGGCTGAGGGTGGATATGCACGGGCTCAGCACTGTATTGCTGACATGTATTACAAAGGTGAAGGCGTGCCCAAAGATTACTGGAAGGCCCTTAACTGGTATAAGCGGGCCAATGCTCAGGGTTTAGACCAATCGGGGTATTGTGCCGGCCTGATCTATTACAATGGCGACGGCATCCCCAAGGATTACGAAAAAGCGGCCGAGTATTTTCAAAAAGCCGCAGACAATGATTACCCGCCGGCTATATACAACCTGGCAGTAATGTATGAAAACGGCGAGGGTGTTACAAGGAATCCCAAAAGGGCGCTTCTGCTTTATCAAAACGCGGCTGAGGCCGGTTTCGGCGATGCCATGTACAAGGTCGGCATAACGTATATGAATGGCAGCCTTGGCCAATCCAAGGATGAAACAAAAGCGCTGGACTGGTTTCAAAAGGCGGTGGAAAAAGACAGTATTGGGGCCGCTTATGCACTTGGCGTCGCCTATGAAGAGGGCAGGGGAGGCATTGAACCGAACTACGAAAAAGCGATCGAATGGTATTCGCAGGCGGCTGAGGCAAATTATGCAAAAGCCCAGAGCCGGATGGGCGTATTATATGAAAAGGGTTTGGGGGTGGAAAAGGATCTTCAAGCGGCGGCCAAGTGGCATCAAAAGGCGGCCGTTCAGGGGAGCGCCTACTCCCGGCTCCGGTATGCAGATATGTGTTACGACGGAATCGGCGTTGATCTCAATTTTGAGCAGGCGTTCAAATGGTATGAAGCCGCAGCCCGGCAGGGAAACATCAAAGCGCAGTATCGGGTCGGGGTGATGTATTCTAAGGGTGAGGGGGTTGCCCAAAATGTTGTGAACGCCTATGCATGGTTATCAATAGCGGCTGCCCAAGGCAAAGACAATGCAATCGAGCAACGGAACCTCATCAAGTCCCGCATGACAGATGCCCAGATAAGCGCCGGAGAAGAACTGTTCACCCAACTCTATCAGGATACACTGTTGTAGTAAACGGATTTTTGCGTTGTGGTCTTCGGATAACGGTGTTTGTTTTAGCGGCAGGCAACATTCCGATTCCATGCTTTTAATGTATCGGAATGGTAAGCCGCAAAATATCAGCAAAATAATTCCTAATTTGAGAAGAAACGGCTCAGGCAGCGTGAAAACTTTCTCCTTGATTGCTCCCGTATACATGCACATCCCTCTGGGGAAACGGGATTGTTATGCCACCCTCGTCAAACCGCTTTTTGACCGTCTCCATCATATCAAAATAAAAATCCCAATAATCTGCTGCCTTCACCCACGGCCGGCATACAATGTTGACGCTGCTGTCCGCAAGCTCTATAACAGCAACTTTAGGCTCTGGATCCTGGAGGACACGCTTTTCGTTTTTAAGGATATCCCATAAAATATCTTTTGCTGCATTAATGTCTGCATCATAGCCAATCCCGAAGGTCATATCCACCCGCCGGGTCCCCGCTTGGGCATAATTGACGATTTTATCACTGGTCATTTTTGCATTGGGCACGATAATGGTCTTGTTGTCCGGTGAGATCAGGATAGTATTAAAAATTTGAATCTCCTTTACCGTACCGGCAGTTCCACCGCCCTCTATGTAGTCGTCAACTTTGAATGGCCGAAACAGAAGCATTAGCACCCCGGCGGCAAAATTGGCGAGCGAGCCCTGAAGCGCCAGGCCAATGGCAAGACCTGCAGCGCCCAATATGGCAATAAAGGAGGTCGTCTGAATGCCCAGCTGTGCAATTGCTGCAATAATGACAAAGGCAAACATCGCAACGTAGGCGAGATTTGTCGAGAAGCTGATAAGTGTTGGATCCACATCGGTCCGTTTCATCGATTTCTCAAGTAAATTTCGCAAAAATATGGCTATCCAACGCCCAAGAACAAATACCACAATAGCGGCCAACAGCTTTACTCCGAAAACCGTTCCCAATTCAGTCAATTTAGCGATGATTTGTTCCAAATTGTCGATATTCAAAGAATCCATGGCTTTCTCCTGATATTAAAAGGTTAAAGAATTGGTAAAAACGGCACTGGTGTTTAAATGAAATGTAAGGCCACTATAAAGAAGCTATCTTAAACGATTTAACTATGGTTAGGAGCACCATTTCACGTAGAATGCGTCTTTAAAAAAACAATTCCATTTAAAGACGCATTCTGATTAATCAGCCTGCTATGGCCAAAAAGCAATTTGAAATCAAAAAAGGTGCGATGGGCCTGACTATTGCAATTCGGCCTTGACCGTCTCAAATCCGATGCGATCAATCATTTTTCCTAAGCGCTCTCCTTTTGATGCGGTTTCCTTGTAATAATTGATGATCTGATTGATTTTTTCAAACGCCTGATCATCATTTAATCCGCTAGTCAATTCCTGGGCGATTCGGGGATTGCTACCCACATTGCCGCCGATTACAACAGTCCATCCTTCGGATTTTCCAAACAAGCCAACGTCACGGACCCAGGACTCTGCACAGTTGATCTGACATCCTGAAACAGCCATTTTAAATTTACCCGGAAGATCCAAGCCATGGTATTTTTTATCCAGTTCCATACCCAGGCCCAAAGCATCCTGCTGTCCGAGCTTGCAGAAAGTTGTCCCCGGACAGGCCCGCACGCTGCGCACACAAAGCCCAACTGCCGCCCCAGGGGCCATGCCTAAATCATTCCAGACACCATCTATATCTTCTTCTTTGAGGCCCACAATGGCGATCCTTGTGGCACCAGTGATCTTTAATGCCTGAGCATTGTATTTTTCTGCGATATCGGCGATTTTCCTTAAAAGTTCCGGTGTCGCAACGCCACAGGGAATATGGGGGGCCACAGCATAAGTCTCTTTGTCTCTTTGGATAATGGCACCTTTTTCTCCAAGTTTAAGCATAATTCCTCCTCTCTTTTGTTTTGTTGCAATTTCTCAGTTCATTTTAACAGTATTTAGTGCAATAAAGCGTATAACCGTTATTACCCGCCTTTAAGTTAATGCCTGGGGGTTAATCCCCTGCGGAAATTTTTATCCCAAGCTTTTGCCATATTTTTCCTCTTACTTCTAAGTAACTTAACGGTTTAAGGTTTAAGA
>JAGYOX010000005.1 GCA_018399235.1 Desulfobacterales bacterium
TACGAGAAATGATATTCTATGATAGCGAATTCAAAAATCAGAATACGATTAAGAGCTTACGACCATAAACTGCTTGATCAGTCCGCCCGGGATATTGTTGATACGGCCCGGAAAACAGGGGCGAAGATCGTAGGGCCGATTCCGTTGCCCACACGGATTAATAAATATACCGTGCTGCGCTCTCCCCATGTGAACAAAAAGTCGAGAGAGCAGTTTGAGGTCCGGACCCACAAGCGGCTTTTGGATATTCAGGATCCCACGCAGCAGACGGTGGATGCCTTGATGAAGCTTGATCTGTCGCCGGGTGTGGACGTCGATATTAAACTGTAGTTAGGATTTGGTGGCAGTTATGAGTAGCGGATTACTAGGTAGAAAACTGGGGATGACGTCATTTTTCGGCCATGATGGCCGTTATTTGCCGGTAACAGTAATTGAAGCCGGCCCCTGTACGGTCACCCAGATCAAAACCAGGGCGAACGATGGATATGATGCCTTGCAGCTGGGCTTTGGAGAAAAGAAAAAAAATCGGGTCAACAAGCCCTTGCAGGGCCATTTTGCCAAGAGCGGAGACAAACTCTTTGCTGATCTCGGGGAGTTCCGCGTGGAGAACCCGGAGGATTTTCAGGTCGGCCAGGAGATTACGCTCGAGATGTTTGCTGTCGGTGACCGTATCGAAGTCTCCGGAAAAACAAAAGGTCGCGGATTTTCCGGTGTTATTAAGCGGCACGGATTTCATCGGGGTCCCAAATCCCACGGCAACAGAAACTATCGGCTCCCGGGCTCCATCGGGATGAGCGCATGGCCGTCAAAAGTCGCCAAGGGCAAAAAGCTTCCCGGAAGATACGGTAACGCCCGGCAGACGGTCAAAAATCTTGAGATAATGGATATTCGGCCGGAAGACAACTTGATCCTTGTCAAAGGGGCGGTGCCGGGGCCGGCAAGCGGGCGACTGGAAATTAAGAAACGTTAAAAAAACAAAGTAGTACGGGCATTTCATAAAAATCATAAGAAATGAGGCAAACATGGCTGTCGTTGAAGTCAAAAATATTCAGGGTGGCAAAGTATCAGAGGTTGAACTGCCCGACAGCATATTCAATGTATCAGTTAAGAAGAGCGTACTCCATGAAGTGGTGCGAATGCAGACAGCCGCCCGACGGCGGGGGACCGCTTCTGTCAAACATCGTTCGGATGTCAAGGGAAGCGGAGCCAAGCTGTTTCGCCAGAAGGGAACCGGTCGAGCCCGACGGGGGGATGTCAAAAGTCCTTTGCTCAAAGGCGGAGGGGTTACCTTTGGACCGGAACCGCGATCCTATGCCTTTAAAATACCCAAAAAGGCACGCCGATTAGCGCTCAAAATGGCGCTCAGCAGCAAATTGAAGGCCGAAACATTGGTCGTTATTGATGGATTCGAGCTGGATCAGATAAAGACAAAAGCTGTCGCTTCGGTGATTGATACACTTGAATTGGAGAAACCGCTGATTGTCATCGACAAAAAGGACAGTACACTGGAACTGTCCGCCAGGAATATTCCCGGTGTAAAGGTTCTGCGAGTAGAGGGTTTAAATGTCTATGATATTCTAAACCATCAGCATCTCGTTTTGCTGGAGCCTTCTATAAGTCTAATTGAGGGGAGGCTGGCCGTATGAGAACATATGAGATTATAAAGGCGCCGCTTGACACAGAAAAGACAAACTTGCAGAAAGAGCTTCATAACAAAGTGTCATTCGAAGTTGATCCAACGGCCAACCGGGTGGATATCCGAAAGGCTGTTGAAAAAATTTTTGATGTAAAGGTTAAATCCGTTCGTACCATGCATGTAAAGGGTAAAATCAAGCGGCGCGGACGAATTTTGGGGCAGCAGAAAAATTGGAAAAAGGCCATTGTTACATTAATGCCCGGCAGCCGGATCAATTTTTTTGAAGGCGTTTAAGTGAGGAGACGATAAATGGCAGTGAAACGAGTAAAACCGACATCACAAGGACGCCGCTTTCAGGAATATTCAACGTTTGAAGAAATTACCAAAACGGAGCCGGAAAAGCGGCTGCTGAGAGTTGTTAAAAGGTCCGGCGGCAGAAATGTGCATGGCCGGATTACCCTTCGTTATCGCGGAGGCGGCCATAAACGGCAGTATCGGCTTGTTGATTTCAAACGGGATAAAGATGGTGTGCCGGCCAAGGTAGCGGCAATCGAGTATGATCCCAATCGGTCTGCCCGAATTGCCCTTCTGCATTATGCGGATGGGGAGAAGCGATATATTCTGGCCCCGGCCAGAGTGAAAGTCGGCGATAGCCTGATGTCCGGCCCGGATGCAGAGATTCGGCCAGGCAACACGTTGCAGCTCAGAAATATTCCTCTGGGGACTCAAATTCACAATATTGAATTGCGTGTCGGCTGTGGCGGGCAGATGGTGAAAAGTGCAGGGGGATATGCACAGTTGACGGCCAAGGAAGGCAAGTATGCCACTGTACGGCTCCCTTCAGGCGAGGTCAGAATGGTTCTGCAAAGCTGTCGGGCAAGTATCGGACAGATCGGTAATGTTGATCACGTCAATATTTCTTTGGGTAAAGCCGGACGTACTAGGATGCTGGGTAGGCGTCCGAAAGTCCGGGGCGTTGTAAAAAACCCCGTCGATCATCCCATGGGCGGTGGTGAAGGCCGGTCATCCGGAGGACGGCATCCCTGCACACCATGGGGTAAGCCGACCAAAGGCTTGCGAACCCGGAGCCGTAAAAAAAGCGACCGTTTAATCGTGAAACGGCGGAAGAAACGGTAAATTAGGTGTTTAATCGATAGCGGAATTTTAGGAGCAGGTAAGGTATGCCTCGGTCAATTAAAAAAGGACCCTACATAGATCCCAAACTTTTTAGAAAAGTTAATGAAGCACAGGAATCGCGAAGCACCAAAGTGATTAAGACATGGTCCCGTCGCTCAACCATCGTACCTGAAATGGTGGGATTGACGGTAGCGGTTCATAATGGCAAAAAATTTGTGCCGGTATTCATATCCGAAAATATGGTAGGACACAAACTCGGCGAATTTTCCCCGACAAGGATCTTCTATGGGCATGCCGGCGACAAGAAGACGAAGATGAAACGGTAACCTTAAAATTTAGTAGGATGTCCTAAAATGGAGGCACGGGCGACAGGCAAGTATATGCGAATTTCCCCGCAAAAGGTTCGCAGAATCGTCGGGACCATGAAAGGTCAGCCGGTTGAAGCGGGATTGAACCAGTTGAAATTCATGCCCCAAAAAGCATCAGGCATTGTTGAAAAAATTTTACGATCGGCAATCGCCAATGCAGACCAGCAGGGGGATATGGATATTGATTCATTGTTGATAAAAAATATCGTCGTTAATGAAGGCCCCATGCTGAAACGCTTCCGGGCGCGGGCAAGAGGCAGAGCAACCCGTATATTGAAACGAACGAGTCATATTACCGTGATCGTTGCCGAAGGGTAAAAAGGAGGAAAATTGGGTCAGAAAGTCAATCCAATTGGCATGCGGTTGGGGATTGTCCGTACCTGGGGCTCCCGTTGGTATGCCGGTAAAGATTATCATAAATATGTTCTTGAGGATTATCAGCTGAGAACCTATTTAAAGAAAAAATTATATCATGCCGGTGTTTCAAAAATAGATATTGAGCGCTCCACCAAACGGATAAAACTCCGGATATACGCGGCCCGGCCCGGAATCATCATCGGTAAGAAGGGGGCCGAAATCGAGGCACTAAAAAAAGAACTCGAGAAGATGGTTTCCCATGAAGTGCTGGTGGATATACAGGAGGTGCGCAAACCGGAAATCGACGCCCAGCTGGTTGCAGAAAACGTTGCGAATCAGTTGGTTCGGCGAGTGGCATTTCGCCGGGCGATGAAACGGGCGGTTTCTTCGGCTATGAGGTTCGGTGCGCAGGGGATCAAGATTATCTGTTCCGGTCGGTTGGGTGGCGCTGAAATGGCCCGTGTGGAGTGGTACAAAGAGGGGCGTATTCCGCTGCATACCCTTCGGGCGGATATTGATTATGGATTTACCAATGCCAATACCACCTATGGAACCATTGGGATAAAAGTCTATATTTTTAAGGGCGAGATTTTAAATGATGAGCAAATGGCGAAAGAAAGCCAGTAATATGAGTAGAACCAGTGATACGAGGAGAATTGGATAGATGCTAAGCCCCAAAAGAGTAAAATATCGAAAAAAGCAGACAGGCCGGATGAAGGGTAAGGCCTATCGGGGTTCACGGCTGAATTTTGGGGACTATGGCCTTCAGGCGGTTGAGTGCGGAGCAGTTTCTTCGAAGCAGATCGAGGCGGCCCGTATTGCCATGACCCGTCGGGTAAAGCGGGGCGGAAAAATGTGGATTCGGATATTTCCGGACAAACCGTTTACCAAAAAGCCTGCCGAAGTGCGGATGGGCAAAGGAAAAGGCGCTCCGGAGGGCTGGGTGGCGATTATTAAACCCGGCCGTATTCTATATGAGATGGAAGGCGTTCCCAGGGATCTGGCTTATGAGGCGTTTCGGCTGGCTGCACACAAGCTCCCGATCAAAACCAAATTTGTTGAAAGGAGCGAGATGTAATGAAGGCAAGTGAGATCAGAGAGTTAAACGGTGACGAGCTGAATAAAAAACTGCAGGATATGGTTGAGTCCTATTTTAATCTGCGTTTTCAGCATGAAACCGGGCAACTTGAAAATCAGAAGCGGCTCCGGCAGGTCAAGTCCGATATCGCCAGGCTGAAAACGGTCAAACGGGAACGGGAACTAAACATCAGATAAACGGTATATAGTTATGGCAGATAGAGAAATAGGCAAACGCAGGCAGCTAGTCGGAACTGTTTTAAGCAATAAATCCGATAAGACAGTCACGGTCAAAGTGGATCGATATGTGATTCATTCGGTTTATAAAAAATATATGCGGCGGCGGGCCAAATATGCCGCCCATGATTCGCAGAATTCCTGTGGCGTTGGAGACCGGGTGCTGATTACAGAGTCAAGACCGTTGAGCCGGCGCAAGCGATGGCGGGTAAGCCAGATAATTGAAAAAGCGGTTTGATGATTAAAGGATATCAAAAATGATACAGGCTGAAACAATGTTGTCTGTTGCGGATAATTCGGGTGCCAAGGAGGTTTCCTGCATTAAAGTGCTCGGTGGTTCCAGGCGGCGCTATGCCAGCATCGGTGATATTATCGTAGTGTCGGTCAAAGAAGCAATGCCGAACTCGAAGGTCAAAAAAGGCGATGTGTTAAAAGCGGTTGTAGTGCGGACCAAAAAGGAAATTCGGCGTCCCGACGGCTCATATATCCGGTTTGATGAAAATTCAGCGGTACTGATCAATGCACAGCGTGAGCCACTAGGTACGCGAATTTTCGGTCCTGTGGCCAGGGAGCTCCGCGCGCAACGGTTTATGAAAATTATATCGCTGGCACCCGAGGTGCTTTAGGTGCTGGAGAGGCAAGCTATGAGTAAGGACAAAAGCAAGATAAAAAAAAATGATAAGGTTAAGGTGATTGCCGGCAAGGATAAGGGAAAAATCGGCAAGGTGATTGATGTCTATCCAGATAAGCACCGTATCCTGATTGAAAATGTCAATATCGTCAAGCGGCATACACGTCCAAGCTCCAAAAACAAGCAGGGTGGCATCGTAGAGGGTGAAGCCGCTATTCATTGGTCCAATGTGATGCTCGTATGCAATAAATGCATGACTCCTGTCCGGACTAAAATGTATCAGCTTGAGGATGGCAAACGGGTGCGGATTTGTCGGAAATGCAATGAAATTATTGACGTGTCGTAACAGCGATTGCCGGAGGAATGCACAAAATGGCTATCAAAGAATATTATGAGAACGAAGTTATTCCCAAGCTGGTTGAGACATTTTCCTATAAGAATCGTTTAGAGGTCCCGAGACTGGAAAAAATTGTTTTAAACATGGGCCTCGGTGAAGCGATTCAGAATATAAAAGTATTGGATTCAGCAAAGGAAGAACTCAAGGAGATAACCGGCCAGGCCCCGGTGATAACACGGGCGAAAAAGTCTGTTGCGGCTTTTAAGGTGCGTGAAGGCATGCCGATTGGGTGTATGGTTACCTTAAGGCGCCGGCGTATGTACGATTTTTTTGATAGACTGGTTAACTTTGCATTGCCACGAGTCAGGGATTTCCGGGGTGTATCCGGGAAAGCATTTGATGGGAAGGGCAACTATACCTTGGGCATTAAAGAACAGATTATATTCCCAGAAATCGATTATGACAAAATAGATACGCTGAAAGGCTTGAATATCACGATCGTTACCACTGCAAAAAATAATGAAGAGGGCAAAGAATTGCTCAAGCTTATGGGCATGCCATTTAGAAATTAATTAATCTAAGGAGGCTGGTTTGGCGAGAAAAGCGCTTAGGGAGAAGGCAGCGAAAAAATCAAAATTTTCAGTCCGGCAACACAACCGATGTCCAATTTGCGGACGATCGAGGGGCTATATTAGAAAGTTCGGTATTTGTCGTCTCTGTTTTCGTAAGTTTGCTTCAGAGGGGCTGCTTCCGGGTGTTCAAAAGTCAAGCTGGTAGATATAGTAGTTAACGACTTGCAAAATAAGCTCAACAGGATGGAGATAGATTAATGACAATGAGTGATCCTATTGCGGATATGCTTACCCGGATACGTAATGGCGGCCGCGCCCATCATCCCAGTGTCGATATGCCGGGATCGAATTTGAAAACTGCGCTGGCCAGAGTACTTAAGGACGAGGGATTCATCCGGAATTACAAGTTCATCAAGGATAATAAGCAGGGGATTATTCGGGTATACTTGAAATATGATAAAAACGACCAGCATGTCATATACGGACTGCAAAGGGTAAGCAAGCCGAGCCGGCGGGTTTATGTCAACAGCAAGGAAATCAGGCCGGTTTTAAAGGGGCTCGGAATCTCTGTTTTGTCTACCTCCAAGGGAGTAATGACAGACAAGCAGGCAAGAAGCGAAAAAATCGGCGGCGAGGTCCTTTGTAATATTTGGTAGCAAGGAGAAGACCATGTCTCGAGTAGGTAAAAAACCGATTCAGTTACCTGAAAAAACGACAATTACATATACTGATCGGGTGCTGAGCGTTCAGGGACAGAAGGGAACGCTTTCAATGAGCATTCACCCGGATGCAGAGCTTGATATAGCAGATTCTTTAGTTACCGTCAGTGTCCAAGGGAAAGGCCAAAAGGCGAAGGCTATCTGGGGGATGACCCGGGCTTTGATCGCCAATATGGTTCAGGGGGTTAACCAGGGGTTCGAACGGGTGCTTGAGATTAACGGCGTTGGGTACCGGGCAGATTCTAAGGATAAAGGTTTGGAGTTATATCTCGGGTATTCGCATCCAATCTATTTTCAACTGCCGGAAGGCATATCCGCAAAAGTTGAAAAAAACGTGATCCGGTTGTCGGGTATTGATAAAGAACTTTTGGGATACACGGCATCTTCGATCCGGCGGCTGCGACCGCCGGAGCCCTATAAAGGAAAAGGCATTAAGTATGCGGAAGAAACAATCCAGCGAAAGGCTGGAAAAACCGCTAAATAGAACCATTAATTAATTGATTGATTAACGGATTGATGCATTAAGGGTTTATTCATATGGGTTCACCACATATTAGAAAAGCGCTGCGACTCAAACGGAAAAAACGTATACGAATGAACTTGACCGGCACTCCAGAGAGACCGAGGTTTTGCGTTTTTCGGAGTTCCAAACACATCTATGCCCAAATTATTGATGACACCCGGGGGGTTACCCTGGTTTCGGCCTCAACCATGGAGCCGGATGTCCGGACGGGTGAGAAATTTGAAAGCAAGGTTGCGGCGGCAAACTTTATCGGCAAACGAATCGGACAACGGGCATCTGAAAAGGGGATACAGGCGGTTGTCTTTGATCGCGGCGGATTCATGTATCATGGCCGGGTCAAAGCCGTTTCAGACGGTGCACGCGAGGCGGGTTTGGATTTTTAAAAGAAAAAAGGAGGCGTTGGCTTGTTCAAGAAGGAAACAGACGAGAACTTATATATTGATAAAGTCGTTCATATCAGCCGGGTGGCAAAAGTCCATAAGGGTGGACGCCGCTTCAGTTTTAGTGCCATAGTGGTGGTTGGCGACGGTCAAGGCAGCGTCGGATACGCTCTGGGAAAGGCGCACGAAGTCCCGGAAGCCATTCGTAAGGGGATGGAGAAGGCCAAGAAGAGTATGATCAAGGTGCCGATTGTCGACGGCACAATCCCTTATGAAATTACTGGTAAATTCGGCGCCGGTCGTGTTTTATTGAAACCGGCCGCCAAGGGTACCGGTGTGATTGCCGGTGGTGCGGTTCGAGCGGTTTTGGAGGCGGTCGGCGTGGAAAATATACTCACGAAATGCTTGGGTACCAATAACCCGCATAATGTTGTCAAGGCCACGGTTGAGGGGCTTAAATGTTTACAGAGCCGTGAATCGGTTGCTGTCAAGCGCGGTTTAGAACTTGAGGAGATATAAGACAGATGGCAGGCAAGCTGAAGATTACAATGATAAAAAGCATGAACGGGCGGCCTGAGAAACACCGAAAAGTCCTCCGCGGCATGGGATTCGGGAAACTTAACCGAACGGTCGAGCTTCCGGATAACCCGGCGACCCGGGGAATGATTGCCAAAGTTACACATATGGTAAAAGTGGAGGAATAGAATGAGACTGCATGAATTGTCTCCGGCAGACGGGGCCAGGAAAAACCGGAAAAGGAAAGGGCGTGGCGTCGGATCCGGTTTGGGTAAAACTGCCGGCCGGGGCACAAAAGGTCATAACAGTCGGTCTGGAGGAGGCGTAAGGCCGGGCTTTGAAGGCGGCCAGATGCCGTTGCACCGGCGACTGCCGAAACGGGGGTTTACCAATATTTTTAAAACACCCGTGGAGATTATTAATGTCCGTGATTTGAACCAGTTTGAAAACGGCTCAAAGGTGGATCGGGATGCCTTGATATCGGCCGGGCTGGTTTCGAGGCGGGCAAAATGGGTGAAGGTTTTGGGTCAGGGTGCCCTTAATGTCGCTTTGACGTTTCAGGCTGGATCTGCCAGCAAGAGCGCCAAAGAAAAAATTGAATCCGCCGGCGGCAAAGTAGAGGTTGGTTAATTATGGCAGGAGTAGTAACGGGTGCCGGTGTTGGCAATATTTTAAAAATTCCTGAGCTTAAACGGCGCATTCTGATCACCTTTGGATTCCTTCTGGTATACCGTATAGGCGTCCATATTCCGACGCCGGGGGTCAATGCGGAATCGCTGGCGGAATTTTTCGCCCGCCACCAGGATACCATTTTCGGTATATTTGATATGTTCTCAGGAGGGGCTTTGGAGCGGATGTCGGTTTTTGCACTTGGCATTATGCCGTATATCAGCGCATCAATTATTTTACAGCTCCTAACCGTTGTTATTCCCCATTTGGAACAGTTGTCGAAAGAAGGGGAACAGGGCCGCCGGCAGATTACCAAATACACCCGTTACGGAACTGTGGTGCTCTCTTTTGTCCAGGGGTTTGGAATCAGTATCGGGCTTGAAAAAATGACTGCCCCCGGGGCCATGCCGATCGTTATTGAGCCGGGATGGTCATTCAGGCTGATGACAGCCGTTACATTGACCGCCGGTACGGCGTTTATTATGTGGCTGGGGGAACAAATCAGCGAACGGGGCATCGGTAATGGGATTTCTTTGATCATCTTCGCCGGTATCGTCGCCCGAATGCCGCAGGCGATTGGCAACACATTCCGGATGATGTCTACGGGCGAGATGGGCATTTTTGTGGTTATTATCCTGATTGTCCTGATGGTGGGAGTTATCGCATTTATTAATTTTATGGAGCAAGGACAGCGGCGAATTCCGGTTCAGTATGCCAAGCGGGTTGTCGGCCGGCGGATGTATGGCGGGCAAAGTACGCACCTGCCGCTTAAGATCAATACATCCGGGGTTATCCCCCCGATTTTTGCATCTTCATTGATCATGTTTCCGGCGACATTGGCCAGTTTTTTTCAGGATGTGCCCATGATGCAGGCTGTGGCATCGGCCATGCGTCCCGGTTCTCTTGTATACGAGTTGATTTTTATCGGGTTTATTGTTTTTTTCTGCTATTTTTATACGGCAATTACGTTTAATCCGGCGGATGTGGCGGAGAATATGAAAAAATACGGCGGCTACATTCCCGGTATACGCCCGGGCAAGCGCACGGCGGATTATATTGATAAGGTGCTAACCAGGATTACTCTGGGGGGGGCGATTTATGTGTCTGCTGTTTGCGTGTTGCCGTCTATTTTGATGACCAAGTTCAATGTTCCCTTTTATTTTGGCGGCACTGCGCTGCTGATTGTCGTTGGGGTGGCCATGGACACGGTCAATCAGATTGAATCGCATTTGATTACAAGAAACTATGAAGGATTTTTAACTACGGGCAGGGGCAGAAAGTAAATATTGACAGGAGCGATTAATGGCGAAGGAAGAGCCGATAAAGGTTCAGGGCACAGTAATCGAGACATTGCCGAATGCAATGTTTAAGGTGGAGTTGGAAAACAAGCACCAGATACTCGCCCATATTTCAGGCAAAATGCGGATGCATTTTATCAAGATTCTACCGGGGGATACGGTGACCGTGGAATTATCCCCCTACGATCTTAGCCGGGGGCGAATCACCTATCGGTCAAAATAACAGGAAACGCGTTGTTTTTTTATGAGGTCAGACGATGAAAGTCAGTGCATCGGTAAAAAAAAGATGTCGCAATTGCAAGATAATTAGACGAAGAGGCGTGGTGTGGGTGATCTGTACGAATAAACGCCATAAACAGCGTCAGGGGTAAAAGGAGGCAGGTTTTGGCAAGAATCGCTGGGGTCGATTTACCAAAGGGGAAATCCGTTTTTATCGGATTGACCTATATTTATGGAATCGGTCAGTCTACGTCGCGGAGTATTTTAGGCCGCCTGAATATTGATGAGAATCTCCGCACAGATGATTTGACGGATTCCGATATTAACAATATACGCAAGATCATTGATAATGATTATAAGGTAGAGGGCGAGCTACGGACTGAAACATCAATGAACATCAAACGGCTGATGGACCTGGGTTGTTATCGCGGTTTGCGCCACCGGAAGTCACTGCCGGTCCACGGGCAGCGGACCTCTACCAATGCCAGAACCCGTAAGGGTCCGAAACGGTCTGCGGTCAAAAAGAAGGGCGGCGCGAAAAAGAAATAATTTTTAATCAACAAGGGCGAAACTATGGCTAAGGTGAAACGAGCGCGGACAAAGAAAAAGGTAAAAAAGAATATTGAGAACGGGGTTGTTCATATTCAATCCACGTTTAACAATACGATTGTCACGATTACTGATCCCAATGGCAATGTCGTAGCCTGGTCCAGTGCGGGGATGAACGGGTTCAAGGGCTCCCGGAAAAGTACACCATTTGCGGCGCAGTTGGCTTCTGAAGATGCGGCGAAAAAAGCCAGAGAACATGGTATGAAAAATGTGGAAGTATATGTGAAGGGGCCGGGACCGGGACGTGAATCTGCATTAAAGGCCCTTCAGGGCGTGGGGTTTACCGTTGTCATGATAAGGGATGTTACCCCCGTTCCACATAATGGCTGCAAGCCCAAAAAGCGGCGGCGGGTATAATCCTATAATTTAAACCCGCGATGGAAAATTCAAGGCGGCTCGTGTCTGATGGAATATAACCAAACGACAGGGGGATGCTGATATTTAAGGGAGGAAGCGTTGTCACGGTATCGCGATTCAGTTTGTCGGATATGCCGACGGGAAAATTTAAAGCTATATTTGAAGGGTGATCGATGTTATTCGGATAAATGTGCATTTGATCGCCGGGGCTACCCCCCGGGCCAGCACGGGCAAAGACGCGGCGGCAAAATATCCGATTATGGCATTCAGTTAAGAGAGAAACAAAAGGTCAAGCGTAGCTACGGACTTTCTGAGAAGCAGTTTAGGTTGGCATTTGAAAAGGCGGATCAGAAAAAAGGCATCACCGGTACCAATCTGCTGTTAATATTGGAACAGCGGCTTGATAACGTAGTTTATCGTTTGGGTTTAGCCAATTCCCGCCCCCAGGCCCGGCAGCTTGTTCGCCATAACCATTTTCTGGTAAACGGTTGGAAGGTTAATATTCCGTCTTTCCAAGTAAAGGTTGGGGATGTGGTTGAGGTTCGGGAAAAAAGCCGGAGCGTTCAGGCAATCAATGATGCCGTGGAAGCCGTGGTAAGGCGGACCGCACCGTCCTGGCTGGCGCTTGATGCGGAAAATATGAAGGGAACCATTCAATCATTGCCGACGCGTGAAGATATAACAATGCCGATTCAGGAAAATCTGATTGTCGAGTTGTATTCCAAGTAATTATTCAAGTTGCCGAGGCCGCGATTGGGGTGGTCTTGTGCATGTCCTTGTATATTATTTCATGTCAATGTGTTGGCTTAATGCCAACAGCCGCCTGGCCGGGCATTATTAAAGGAATTTCTGGAGATCGAAAATGTCATTAAACGAACTCAGTTATATGAACTGGCGGGAAATTATTAAACCGGAAAAGGCTCAAGTCGACGATCAGGTCGAAAACTACGGCAAATTCGTGTGGGAGCCGTTGGAACGCGGGTTTGGTATCACCATCGGTAATGCTTTGCGCCGGATCATTTTATCCTCGATCTGGGGGGCTGCGATTTGTTCCGTTAAAATAGAAGGCGTCATGCACGAATTCAGTACAATCCCCGGGGTTTTAGAAGATGTCTCTGAAATAATTCTGAATTTAAAAAATATTCGCCTCAAAATGGATGATACGGAGGAAAAAACCCTTGAGATCAATGCTTCCGGGGAATCCGCCGTTAAGGCGGGAGATATTAAAAGTCCGGATGGCAAAGTCACAATAATGAATCCCGATCAGCATATTGCTACGCTTTCAGAAGATGGCGAGCTAAAGATGACAATGACTGTGAAGGCTGGTAAGGGCTACTCCCTGGCGGAAACTCACAAGGATCCGGAGGCTCCCATTGGCACACTTCCCATTGATGCGGTCTTTTCTCCAATTAAACGGGTAAATTATACCATCGGCAATGCCAGGGTCGGACAGCAGACCGACTACGACAAACTGACCATGGAAGTGTGGACGGATGGTTCAGTCGCCCCGGAGGATGCTGTTGCCTATGCAGCCAAAATTCTAAAAGAACAACTCAATGTCTTCATCAATTTTGATGAAAATGCCGTGCCTGAAATCAGGAGGGTAGAGGCTGATGAATCAACACCGAAATTTAATGAGAACCTCTATCTTGATGTGGATGAGCTTGAGCTTTCCGTCCGGAGTGCCAACTGTCTCCGTAACGCAAATATTACAAAAATATACCAGTTGGTTCAAAAAACGGAATCGGAAATGCTGAAGACCAAAAATTTCGGACGGAAATCGTTAAATGAAATCAAGGAGCTGTTAACCGAACTCGGTCTTTCTTTGGGGATGAACCTTGAAGGCTTTACACCACCGGAAGAGGATAAGGATCAAGAGGAATAATAGGTATGCGACATCGAAAGAGCGGATTTAAACTAAATCGTACAGCCAGCCATCGGAAGGCGCTTTTCCGAAACATGATCACCTCGCTGTTTAAATACGGAAAAATTAAAACAACCGATGCCAAAGCCAAAGAGTTGCGTCGATGGGCTGATCATATGATAACATTGGCCAAGCAGGGTGATCTTCATGCACGTCGACAGGCTTTATCAGTTATGCGTGAAAAAGCCGTTGTTTATCAACTATTCAGTGAAGCACCGGAGCGATTTGCGGACCAGGCCGGCGGTTACACCCGTATCATAAAATTAGGCCCCCGCAGAGGCGATGCGGCATCGCTTTCCATGATTGAACTGACCGGGGTTCCGATGGAATCGGGCAAAAAGCAGAAGGGCGAGAAAAAAAAGAAGAAAGCCACCGCCTGACTACCAATAATCATTGGTGGAATCATTTTATCCCTGCCCTGTCCGTTTCTCTCCCCCCCTTCATGAGTATCCAATAACGGGCAGGGCTTTTTTAATAGGCTGCTAATGAAAAAATATTTTAAAATTTTAATATGCCTGATCGTCCTGGTATTGAGCAGCGGCTGCGTGTTGACAAAGCTGGTCACCGTGCCCATGCGGGTAGGCGGCGCAGTTGTTTCCATCGTACCGGTAGTGGGTAACCCAGCCCACGATACGGTTGACGAGGCGGCTGAAAAGGTTGATAAAATCCCTATTTAGCCCATGAATGCAATTAATGCGGAAGTCTTATGGAATCTCCGCATACCGGATCCAAGCAGACCTGATTGTTACCCAGCCTAATCTTAACCGCCCCATGTTTATTTGTTACTAATATCTTATACCCCCTCTCCTGATATCGATGTATAACTTCTGCCGCCGGCAGGTCAAACCGATTCTTTGATCCCGCAGAGACAACCACTACCTTTGGGCTGATCGCATTTAAAAGGTTGGGGGTGCTCGAGGTTTTGCTGCCATGGTGGGGAGATACCAGCACGGTTGCACCAAGTACCTTTCCCCCTCTTGCCACCAGTTCTTTTTCTGCCGCCTTCATAATGTCTCCCGGGAAGATAATGGATTGGCCCTTGTAGGTGACTTTTAGCACGATTGAGCAATTATTGGTGTTGTGTACATGCCGGGTCATAAAGTCCGTCGGCGGATAAAGGATATCGAATTTTACACCGTTGATTTCAAAATGTCGGGGGATCTGCGCAAACGGTGGATGCTTGATGTTTTGTTCGTCAATTGTTTGAATAAAATTGTTGTATTCATTCGTATCCACCGGTTGATGGGTGGAAAAAACCTGTTTAACATTAAAATGCTTTAGGATATAGATCAATCCGTTCAAGTGGTCCGCATCGGGGTGTGAAAGTACGACGGTATCAACGGTTCCGATTTTTTGACCCCATAAAAACGGGGCGACCAAGTATCTGCCAACATCAAAGGCCGAGTTGTTCATAAATCCGCCGCCGTCAACAAGCATACAGTATCCATCCGGCAGTTCCAGGAGGCTGGCGCTGCCTTGGCCTACGTCAATGATTGTCGCGGAAAACCGATCCCTCCAGAAGCGAGCGTGGCACCAATACCCGATGTCTAATGTAAACAGGAGAACCGCAGCCGTTACCAGAATGATGACAGGGCGTTCAAAGCATTTGGTTGACGGGTGAAGGCTCTTTTTTTGTCTGATTATATAGAGCAGCCCGAAGATCAACGTATAGGCGCAGGCCATCTCAAGAATCGATGGTGTAACTGTTTTGATCGCACTATAGGGCCACTCTCCAATGGGGTAAATGATGGAAAGAGCCCACTGAATACCAATGCTGGCCGTTTTTATGCCCCAGGCGGCCATGGGGGGATGCGTGGGTAACAGAACAAGTACTGAGAACAGGGAGACGGGGACAACAAAAAAACCGATCAGGGGGATAACCAGAAGGTTGGTTAACAGGCCAAAGACGGCGGTTTGATTAAAATAATGCAGGATCAGGGGCGTGGTGCCGAGGATGGCGAAAAAGGATACGGCGGTAAACGATACCAGGGGAGGGAGTATGGAGCCTGGCAGCCGGTTTATCCACCGGGTGGTCGAAAGCCCTAAAATAATCGTTAAAACAGCGGTAAACGAGAGCTGAAAAGAAATGGAAAAAAGAGACGGGGGGTAGACGATTAAAACGATCAATGCGGCCGTTGCCAAGGTATTGATAAGATCTTGATCGCGTTCAAATAAAAAGGAGACCAGAAAAACGCTTACCATAATCACCGCCCGTTGGGTAGAAGGAGACATACCCGCCAGCAGCCCGTAGCCCCATACCGGAATAAGGGTCAGTATCGCCGCCCACTTTCGGGACCAGCCGCGATGGAGCAAAGGCTTCCAGATCCCCAGTATGTGCTTGAAAAAAAAGAAGGCAAAGCTGGCCACAATCCCAATATGAAGCCCGGAAATGGCGAGCACATGGCTTGCGCCGGCCCGGTTAAAAGCGGTTTTAAGGGAGGGTGAAAGCAGCTCCCGTTTGCCAAGGACCAGAGCGGAAAGAATCGCCCGGCTATCACCTTCAGCCGCATTAGTAATCAGCTTCTCAACTGACCGGCGCGCTTTGTTAAGCAGGCTTGCGGTCAGGCCAGGGGGGCGGTCTTTTTTGACCTGGATTTGGCTGCCCAAGGCATAGGCGCTTGCCCAGATATTTTTATACGTCATGAATGATTTGTAATCAAATCCACCGGGGTTGTTGAAATTATGGAACGGTTTGATTTTGCTGAAAAAGGTAATTTGATCGCCCAGGCGTATCGGATGCTTCGGCCCATATACCGTAACCCGGAGCCTCCCCCTTGCCGCGATGGATGTTTTGGATTTGCCCGGTTCGGCCAGGCGGATTTCAGACAATATCAATTTCAGCCGGTTTCCCTCCCTGATCGGATCAGTGGCAATACGGCCGGTGATTTGCCATGTATTTTCATTTTCACCGATCAAGCGGTTTAAATGATCAGCTGTATGGGAAACAAGCTGCCAGGGTGACAGACAGAGATAGCCCAGGGCAAAATAGAGGAAAAGGGGTGCAAGCCGGAGAGGTTTTTTCAGGCTGATGCAGAGGCCGACCGCGGCCGCTGCAAAAAGACATCCGGCAAAAGACGCTTTAAAATGTCCTGGAAAGCAATGGGCGGTCACAATACCGCCCATCAAGGCAAAAAGAAGTGGTATCAGCGGCCTGAAAAAAAAATGGTCGGTAATTTTTTCTCTGATGGGGAAATGGGGCATTTCAGGCTATGATTGTGCAGGTACCCGCTTGATGGAAGCCCCTAGTCGGCTGAATTTTTTTTCTATGGCATCATATCCGCGGTCCAGGTGATAGACCCGCTTGATCCGGGTAGTTCCTTTGGCTACCATGCCGGCAAGAATCAGGGATGCGCTGGCCCGCAAATCGGTTGCCATAACCGGTGCGCCGGATAATTCAGAGACACCGCGGACCATGGCATGGCTGCCGGAAATGGTAATATCCGCCCCCATCCGCCGGAGTTCGCTCACATGGATAAACCGGTTTTCAAAAACGTTTTCCGAAATTACTGAAAATCCGTTGGCCACTGACATAAGGACCATGAACTGGGCCTGCATATCCGTTGGAAAACCCGGGTAGGGCATGGTTTTAACATCAACGCTGTTGATCGGATGGTTGCCCTTGATCCGGATCGATTTGTCCCGGCATTCAATGTCAGCCCCTGTTTTCTTGAGTTTGAGGATTAACTCTTTGAGGTGCGCCGGCTGGCATTCATGGATCAAAATTTCCCCATTGGTAATTGCTGCCGCCACCATAAAGGTTCCGGTTTCAATTCGGTCCGGGATGATGGTGGCGGTTACCGGGTGAAGCTCTTTGACGCCGTTTATTGTGATAGTGGAGCTGCCAACCCCTGAAATATCCGCACCCATCAAATTCAATACATCCGCCAATGCCGTTATTTCAGGCTCCCGGGCCACATTATGCAAGAGAGTCCGGCCTTCGGCCAAAACGGCGGCCATCATCAGGTTTTCCGTTCCTGTAACCGTGGGTAAGTCCAGATAGATTTCGGTTCCCCTCAGTTTTTTGGCCGAGGCCTCCACATAGCCATGCGCCAATGTAATTTCAGCGCCTAACCGTGAAAGGCCGTTCAGATGTTGTTCAATAGGGCGGGCGCCAATGGCACATCCGCCCGGCAGGGAAACCCGGGCTCGTTTCATCCTTGCCAGCAGGGGGCCCAGAACCAGTATGGAGGCCCTCATTTTCCTGACATGCTCATACGGGGCTTCAAAATGGGAAAGGTTCCCGGTATCAATGGAGAAGATGTTGTCATGGAATTCAACCTCCGCTCCCATGTCGAGCAACACCTCCTGAATACTTTCTATATCCTTTAGGGCCGGCACATTATGGAATGTAAAGCGGCCGCCAACCAGGATGGTGGCCGCAATGATCGGCAGCGCCGCGTTTTTGGCCCCGCTGACCGTTACTTCGCCGTTTAATGGGTTGCCGCCGTTGATTAGGATTTCGTCCACGATAAAAACTTTTCGTACCCGTTAATAAAAAAAGCGTTACTCCGCGCGCGATGCTAAGGGGATGGGCGGCGGAATAACGCTTGTTTAAAATGGAGCAAAGGGCCTGTTAAGGCCTAAACCTAATGGTTATCCCCTTTATCTTCTTCCCGAAAGGTATCCACAGCCGATTTGATGATGCAATACGTCAGCCCCAAGCCGACAATCGACAAAACATACCATAAGGCCCCATGGAAGACCAGATGGGGAATATCCCACGCCCATTCAAAATTGAAAGGAAACATATGTGTTCTCCTTGCTTTTTGTTAATTCGACGGGTTCAACTCCCGTTCCTGAGGAAATACCGGCAGATACCGGTGGGCCAGCGAAATAACAATGACTCCGTAGGCTACGGGGAGAATCGTTGTGGCGACTTCCTGCCAACTGGGGGCATACATAAACCACTCTTCAAACGGCACCACCGGCACCGCCAATGTCTGCAGCACCATAACCCATCGATTGACACAAACTCCGACAACGGCGAGAACAACCGCCAGCATTAAGAGGAACTTGCTTTCCCGGCCTTTTCTGGTGATTAAAATGGCGGCTGGAACAATACCGCAGATGACGATTTCCAGAATCAGTATCCAAATGCCGTAGACCGGATTGTTTGTGTAAAAGTCCATAAGGTTAAAACCCATACTGGGGGCGGTAACCATCGCCCAGTAGAGGGTATCCGCAATTTTGGCAATTATATAGGTGGCCAGCATCCATCCGGATATTTTGGCCAGCAGCTGAATCACATCATCTTTAACCAGTTTTTTTCGTGTGAGTTTTTCCGTAATCCAGGTAATCAAAATGGTAAAGCATGGCCCGCAGGCAGCCGCGGACCAGGTAAACAAAAAGAACGTCCAGGGCCACACGTTGATGCCTTCCCGATAGGAAAAGGGGCGGCCGAACAAGACACCGGCCACACCGCCAAGCGAGCCCTGATGGAAAAAGGAGAGAAACACCCCGGTTGCCGCAAAAACCGCCATAATACTATGCATATTATGGCTTAGGTGATGCAGAAACGGTATTTTATCCAGCTTTGGGTTCTCAAATATCGTGGGCAGAAATTCAATGGTAAGCACGCCGAAATAACATGAGAGGCAGAAGGCTACTTCGGTTAACATGGAGTGCTCATTGGCATGCCAGAAGATAAACCAGCCCCGGAGGGGTTGGCCGATATCAATAGCCAGGATCAACAGTGCGGAACTGTAACAGATGAACCCGATAATGACCGCGTAGTTGATAATGTTCTTCAATTTGTCCTTGCCAATGATGTAGGTCAGAAAGCCGGTAAAAAAGGCGCCACCGCCGAGGGCAATAACCGCCAAATCGGCCCATATCCATAGGGCAAAACCGTATGCGTCATTCATATTGGTCTGATTCAGCCCCTTGAACCATACCAGGTACATGGCATACACGCCCCAGAGGAGGACGGCCACTGCAACGGCCATCCACAGGGAAAATTGCAGTTTTGAGCAGCGTTTTACCCCCTGAGGTATTAATGGCGTCGTCTCCATATTCGATTTGCTCCTTGCCATAGGTTAAACTATTTATGATGTATCTTTTGTCTGTTTGATTCCGGCCGCGATTCATTCTCCAGATAATTGTCTCCGGCCCGCCTGACCCAGGATTTGCTGGAAAGATAGTAAACTTTGGGGTTGGTATGCAGGCGTTCCAATAATCTGAAAGCGCGAGGGCTGTTTTTTAGTTTGTACACCGCATGATCGGGATTGTTCAGATCGCCAAACGTAATGGCATTTGTCGGGCAGGCTTGGGCGCATGCGGGTTGGTATTCGGATTCATATATTTCATCACGGCCTTCCAGGTATGCTTTATCCCGTGCCTGCTGGTATCGATGAAAACAGAACGTACATTTTTCAACCACGCCCCGCATTCTTGCCGACACATTCGGGTTGAGATACTTTTCCGTATCCGCCGGCCAAACCGGATCCCACCAGTTGAATTTTCTGGCATGATAGGGACAGGCCGCCATGCAGTATCTACAGCCGAAGCACCGGGTTGGGATCTGACTGACCACGCCGGTTGAATAGTCATAATCGGTGGCGATTGCCGGACATACCGAAACACAAGGCGGATGGCCGTGTTTGCCAATGCCGTCGCAATGCTGGCAGGGCATCGGCAGGTAACATATTTCGGTATCCGGATAGGACCTGCCATTAGTTAGCTGGAATATCCGGATCCAGTTGAGACTATCCAGTTTGTCTGTTTCATTTTTTTTGAATGGAACATTATTCTCCGCATAACAGGCCACCATACATGCACCACAGCCGGTGCACTTATCAAGATCAATGACCATGCCGTAGCGCTTGGTGTGTTTGTCTCCTTGTTCTTCTTTCATCCCAACCTCATCGCTGACTGTTGATCATCCCGGTTTAAGTAAACATTTCCGGTATTAGGGAGTTAGGCCGTTACTATTTTTGCCCGGATGCCCCAAGCCGTGTTTAGTCCGGACATGGGGTCTGTAATTGGGCCGATCAGACTATTGAAATTGGCCCCTTTCCCGGCCAGGTATTTCGAATATGCCGTATGCCCGAATCCTTTAGGCATAGCAATCACGCCGGGCTCAATACCATCAAACAGATGGAGCCTTACCTCCGCCCGGCCTTTCGGGGTGGTAACCACCGCCCGGTCGCCCTCGAAGAACCCCATTTTGCGAGCGGTTTTCGGATTGATCTCCACAAACATCGTCTGATCTTTCAATACCGTATCATCAATGGTTTTAGTCATAAACGGAGGGTTCCCGATATTTCCACTGGTAAGCCGGATTGAATCATAGGGCATCAGCACCAGGGGATACGCATCAGGTTTGCCCTCAATGGGAACCGGTGAAAAACCCGGAAGAATATCTTTATCCTTATCCTTTTTTGACGGATGTTTACGGGCAGATGGATAGAATTCAAATTTTCCGGTAGCCGTATTAAACCGGTTAGCCCAAGGCTTATCTTCGGAGGCTTTAACCTCTGTAAAGCCTTTGTCTTCCAATTGATCCCAGTGGTCCTTGAAAACGGTTTTCAGGTATGCCCGGTAATCCTTCCAGGGGAAAGCCTTTTCGATAAACGATCCTAAAGATTTGGCCATCTGAAGCACCACATCCCCCACGTGGCGGGTATTATAGACCGGCTTTACCACCGGTTTGGCAAGGCCGATAACAGGCTGTACCATGCCTGCCGGCTTGGGTACATCCTCATATCGCTCAAGATAAATATGATTCGGGAGAATATAATCCGAATAGAGGGCCGTTTCATCCATAAAAGAGGAGAAGCTTACAAGAAACGGTATCCGGTCAAAGGCGGCTTTTGTTGCCTTGGTATCCGGCAGGGTGTATAGCGGATTGGCCTCGCTGACAAAAAGCGCCTGAACAGGGGACTCGCCTTTGGTGTCATTAATGACCTCCGGCAGCCTGTGGAGCAGGTATCTGGCATTTGGATATTTCGAGCCTCCCGCTCCGTCAATTCGGGGTTGCTGCATGCCCCTGGAAGCCGTCTTATCGATGTTGACTTCCGGCCATTTGGCATAATCGGGTTCGCTGGTAACCGAAACTCCGCCTGGTTTGTTAATGTTTCCGACCAGGGCATTTAACGCATGGACGGCCATGCATTCATCCAGGCTCCCCGGCAGAAGTCCCTCCCCGCGGCCGCTGATGGCAATCGGTCTGTTGGCGCGGGCAAACCGGCGGGCGAGCTTTTCAATCGTTGATTTGGGCACGCTGGTTATCTCAGCGACGATTTCCGGGTCATAATCTTTAAGGACCAGGGTTTTGAATCCAATGTGGCGGGTGCCATTGTCATCCGTCCAGTCCTCGAAGCCAAATGCCGACTTGTTGATAAATGATTTTTTATACAATGATTCCTTGATCATCACATGGGCTATACCCAGTGCCAGCGCCCCCTCGGTTCCCGGTTTGATCGGCACCCATTGGTCGGCTTTGGCGGCCGTATCCGAGAGCCGGGATTCGATTTGCACTATTTTTTTGGAATCACGCTTTTCGCCGTAAATATTAAGCATTCGGACCGGTGACCCCCAGCCCTGAAGCATGCCTGTACCAAAGCTTAGTACGTGGTCTGAGTTTTCAATATCGAATGCTACGGAGCCTTCCTGCCCCTGCATCAGATAAGCGCTCAGTTCATAGGCGTCATGAACGGACGGCGGCCGGATGAAGTTCGGTGATCCATAGGCGGTTAAAAATCGTCCGATCAGTTGGGGAATCGTACCCTTATCAGCGCCTGACACCCAGGCCACGCTATGCGGTTTATCCTTTTCCCGGAGTTCTTTTAGTTTTTTAGTGACCGCGGAAATAGCCTCATCCCAGCTGATTTCCTGCCACTTACCCTCACCCCGCTTGCCGGTGCGCTTCATGGGGGATTTAACGCGGGAAGGCCCGTAAAGGAACTGGAGACCTGAAAGCCCCAAGGGGCAAAGTTTGCCCTGGTTAATCGGGTGCTCCGGCAATCCATCAATTTTTACCGCCCGATCCATGATTTTTCGGACCTGAATACCACAACCACCGGGACACAGGGTGCATACGGATGTCTTATAGGAATCCGCCCCGCCTTTCGGGGCCGGTGTCCATGGCCAGTTCTGGGTCCAGATCGAGATATCGTCCATCAATTTCCATGGTACCGGCGATAGCGTAGTGCCCGCGACAACCCCGACACCCAACGAGATAAAGCTTCTTCTATCAATTTTCATGGATTTAACCCCTTATATCGATATCCAAATCGGCAAAAAACCTATTGATGACACTGAAAGCAGGCGCCCTTATGACCGGTTTCTCTTTCATGGCAATCGGCGCAGTCGTTCATTTTCATGCGCAGGCCGTATTTGGGCTTGCCCAGCCTCGCTATGTTGTAACCCCAGATGTCCCGGCTGTAGCCGGTCAGGCGATTTTCCTGATAGGGCCGGCTATGGTTGGATTGAGCCATGTTGCCGTGGCAGGTCCGACATTCCATGTCCGCCCCCTTGACATGGGCGGCATGTGAAAAGAAAACGCAGTCCGGCTGTTTTGAATAGACCAGCCAGGGCACCTCCTTATTGGGCCTGACATACTGCTCGATAAATTTTTCCTCTTCGGGATTCGTACCCATAGGATACTGGTGACAGCCGGAGCAGGAATAAAGGTCGGGGATGCCGGAGAAGCTGCCGTCTTTGCGAAAATAGTGGCAGCTCTGGCAGCCTTCGTATACCTGGGCCATATGGAGCTCGTGGTCAAAATCGATGGGTTGCTGTTTCTCGGAGTAAAGCAGCTCTGGGAAGACAAGCCAACCGCCCAGAAGGCTGCCGATAAAACCAATGACAAAAAAGAGCAGAATAATCCAGCCGGAGCCGTTTTTGCGCTTTTCTGGGGCATCACCTGTCTCCGGGGATGCCGTGTCGGAAACCGGATGTTGTTGATCGTTGGTGTTCATGAATACTCCGTTATTCTACGTTGATGTGTAATTATCCCCGTATCAATCTATGGATACCCAGTGTTTATTATATTTAAAAAAACAATTAGATATCTATTTTGAAGACGCTTGTCAATAAAAATGTCTATTGATAGCTATGCAGGCCGGGAAGCAGATTGACGCCGAAATAGGTGAAAATCACTGCGACAAACCCTGCAAATGATAGAACCGCTATTTTTTTGCCGGTCCAGCCCCGCATGAGCCGGGCGTGTAAAAGCGAGGCATAGATCAGCCAGGTAATCAACGACCAGGTTTCCTTTGGATCCCAGCCCCAATAACGCCCCCAGGCCTGATTGGCCCATACCGCACCGGTAATGATGCCTACTGAAAGAAACAGGAAGCCGAACATCACCATTTGATGGGTAAGTTCATCCAACATGTCCACATGGGGGATTTTACTGGTAAATCCGCCATTCAACCCGCCCCTGCTGGATTTGATAAAGTAAAGGATGCTGATGCCGAAAGCTACGGCAAATCCCGCATAGCCGACAAAGCAGGTGATGACATGGGCGATCAGCCAGTTGCTTTGAAGCGCCGGGATCAACGGTTCAATGGTGCTGTCGACTCTGAGGGATGTATAGGCCATGGCCAGAAAGGCCAGCGGGGTGGCCACTACACCGATAACCCGCAGCTTGTATCGAAACTCTAAGAACAGGTAAAGCACGGCAATGCAGAAGGCAAAAAATACCAGGGATTCATAAAGGTTTGACAGCGGGGCATGGCCAATTCCCTGCTGGTATGATTCGATCCATCGGAGAATAATACCGATGAAATTGCCGCTTGCAGCTATAACCGTTGTGGCAGTAGCCAGTCTGCCGGGCAACTCCTTTTTGAATACCCAGGCGCAAATATATAGCAGGGCAGCCAACCCGTAAACAAAAGTGATAATGGAAAGCAGGATTGAACTCGTTATCATTTATTATCTTTCATCCATATTCTGCAAATTTTGCAGCCGATTGGCCAGTCGGCGGGTTGCGGTTTTCATCCCCGGCCGGTTTTTTCCGGAAACACAGGCCAGCATGACATTTGTCCGGCCGTTTTGTTCGGTCAATTCAACACAGACCTGTTTGTGCAGCATGAAAAAGGTAATGTAGCACCCAATGGTAATTATGATAAATCCGACATATACTATGGGGACACCCGGGTCCCGGGTGATCTGCAGTCCCGTGTAATAACCGAATTCAACATCTTTTATCGAAATCGCGAAGTCGCCGCCCCGCATCCGGTCAAACCTTGGGTAGGATAGCGGAATGACGATGTTGCTGGTATCGGCTTTATTATCAGCCGGAATCTTTTGGCATAAAAACGCCTCGCCGATATTGTGACCGTGGAAGCTAAAGCCGGTGGTAAAGTCCTCGATTACCAGTGTACCTTTGTTTGACGGCATTTTAATTCTCGAGCCGATGGACGCCCTTTTTTCATATTCCATGCCGGAATCGGGATCGGTAAACAATATGGTGAAGCTATCAGCCGGGATGCGGCCATAGCTGGACTGAAAAATATTAATGCCCTGGTACCGCAGCGGATCATTTACCCTTATGTCGGCCTTGTGGATCACTTTCTGCCCGTTCAGTATGGAAACGGTTGAGCGGTATTCCTTTGGCATACCGGAATCATAGTGGCTGATGGAGAACTCGTCACACCGGAGGGTAAAGGGCAGTTCTCTTTCCTGGTTGTTGTTTTTTAGCGGGACACTTTTGATGCTTTCTCCTTCTGCAATGTTGGCAAAGCCTTCGAATCCATATAATGAGCCGATAAGGCCGCCGATCACCAGCAGCAGAATGCTGAGGTGGACCGCATATACGCCGAGTCTTGTCCAGCGGCCCTTTTCGCCGAAAATGAGCAGTCCGTTATCCGTTTTTTGAACTGTGATATGCCGGAAGTGCCTGCCAATATAGGACTCATAGGCATTTTTAAGCTGATTTGATGGGATGTCCGAAGCCCATTCCACCCGGTTTGCGGATTTTCGGAACCGCCCGGCACGGAAATTAATTTTTTTGGGAAAAATGATCTTCCAGGTTGAAGACAGCCGGTCGATGGAACAGATGATAATATTGACCGTCAAAAGGCCCAGCAGCAGCCGAAACCACCAGGCATGGTACATATCGAAAAAATCCAACGCATTGAAGATGGGATAAAGGGTTTCCCCGTATTTCTGCAGATACATCATCGGATTGGCATTCTGGGGGATAACCGTACCTATAATCGAAGTGGCCGCAAGGGATAGCAGCACAACGACGGAAAGCTTGACAGAGGCAAAGAATTTCCACACCCGGTTGGTAAAATTTTCGAAACGCACTGATTTATTCATTATTTCTGCCTGTTATACTTGATCTTAAAATAGTGGTTATTCATAACAGATAATTATTACTCAAGCAAACAGATTCATTTTTGAAATGCTTGCTTGACGAACTCGCTTTGGGTTACATTTATGTTAAAGCAACCCAATGCCATAGGAGCGGCTATGAAGATTTATCATCGCCTTTTCGCGATTTTCGTTTTGATCATTGTCAGTATTTTTGTCTTCTCCATCCAGCCAATGGCTGCAGAGGGCCCGGCATCCGGCGAACAGGCAGGAATGGCCGCTGAGTCACAAGCGGATGGGGCGGTTAAATTTTCAGGCGATGTCACCGGTTCCATGAAGCGGGCGGATCAGGTGGCTCCCGAAAATGAAGCGGCCCGGTACTTCTTCAAATCCTTAAAAACTTTGATTCTCTATATTACTGTTATTATTACCGGCCTTATCATGATGGAGCTTCTGGGCATCCTGGAGCCGCTCCAGCGCGTGATGTCCTTCCAGTTGATAAAAATTGGTAACTCACCGCTTTCATTATGGACTATTCTAAAAGCGGTGTTGATTCTCCTGGTGTTTATCTATCTCTCCCGGTTTTTGTGTGCCTACCTGGATTACCGGGTCTATCCCGCTACCAAAGTGGAACCGGGGCTCGCCTATGTGATCAATACCTTTTTAAAATATTTTTTCGTGATTGTGGGCGCCCTGGTTTCCCTTCAGATCGTGGGCTTTGATCTTCGGGCCCTGATGGTCTTTGCCGGTGCCGTTGGTATCGGGGTAGGGCTTGCCATGCAGAGTGTGGCATCCAATATTATCAGCGGGTTTGCCATTATTTTCGGCGGCAAGATCCGCAAGGGCGACTGGATAGAGATCAGCGGCACTTTGGGGGTGGTTACGGATATTTATCTAAGGGCTACCAAGGTTAGAAACCGGGATAATATAGACCGGGCGCTATAAAATGGCAGATTTTAGTCGTCATAATGATTCCGGTAACACCCAGCAAAACCCGGAAGAAAAATCATCGCTGTTGAAACATCTGGACCGGTTTCCCGCTATCCTTAATTACGCCGGGGCGGGCATATTTCTTGTGGATTCAAACGGCCGGCTGGTTCAGGCGAATTGGGCCATGCGCCGTCGCTTGTTGTATGATGAAAATGGTTTGGCCGGTCAACCGGCGATAAACCTTCTTTATTCGGATGATGTGGAAATTGTTCGCGACATGTTGGACCAGATGATCCGTGGTGAGCGAACGAATTTTCGCTGCCAGGCCCGCTATATTCGTAAAGATGGAACTATCTTTTGGGGCGATGTGTCAGCCACGGCTATTTTTGACGATTCGGGAGAGCTCGACATCATCATCGGGGTCGTCATTGATATCAACGAGCAGAAACAGGCGGAAACCGTCTTGCGCGAAAGGCAGGCCTACTACAGGAGTGTGTTTGAAAAATCCGGTGCGGCCTCCATTATCATTGAGCCGGACATGACCATCTATATGTCCAACGCGGAGTTTGAAAAGCTTTCCGGCTATTCAAAGGAAGAAATTGAGAACCGGATGAAATGGTCGGCCTTTGTCGCCCCCGAGGATCTGGAGCGAATGAAATCCTACCATTATGCCCGTAGAGAGCCCGGCGGGGAGGCGCCGGCCGAGTATGAGTGCAGCGTTATCAACCGGACCGGGGAGCGCCGGAACATATTCATGAAAGTCGGCATGCTGCCGGATGGAACACGCAGCATTGCATCTTTTATGGATATTACATCCCTCAAGCAAACGGAAAAAGCGTTCAAGGAAAGCGAGGCAAAACTCCGAACCTTCATTGAGGCGGTGGAGGGTTATATCTATATATGTGATCGTCAACTGCGGATAGAGTTCATGAACAAAGCGCTCATCAATAAAATCGGACGGGACGCCACCGGCGAACGATGCCATCAGGCCCTATTCGGCCTGTCGGAGCCCTGCCCGTGGTGCAGCCGGGAAGCCGTGTTCAATGGTGAAACCGAGCGACGCGAATTTGAAGATGACAAAGACGGGCGCTGGTACCACGCGGTCGCCTCTCCAATATTTGACGAGGACGGCGGGGTGTCCCATTTGGAAGCTCTTGTGGTTGATATTACCGAGCGCAAACGCGAGGAAGAAGCGCTCGCCGAAAAGGCGGCCTATCTGCGCAAAGAAAACGTCCGCCTGAAGTCCAGCATGAAGGAGCGTTTCCGATTTGGAGAGATCATCGGCAAAAGCAAGCCCATGCAGGCCGTCTATGATTTGATCTTAAATGCGGCGGCAACGGATGCCAATATTATCATTTACGGGGAATCCGGCACTGGCAAGGAGCTTGTGGCAAAGGCGATCCATGAAAACAGCGACCGCCAGGATGCCCCGTTTGTGGTGGTAAACTGCGGTGCCATTCCGGAGACGCTGCTTGAAAGTGAATTTTTCGGATATAGAAAGGGCGCATTTACCGGGGCCGAGCGGGATAAGCATGGCTATCTGGCATTGGCGGATGGTGGAACGCTTTTTCTGGATGAGCTGGGCGAGATCGGCCTTAGTATGCAGGTTAAGCTGCTGCGTATCATCGAGGGCCACGGCTATATGCCGCTGGGCGGCAAAACCATGCATTACCCGGACATTCGGTTTATCGGGGCCACCCACCGTGAGCTTCGGGATCTTGTCAAGGCCGGCGGCATGCGGGAAGATTTTTTCTATCGGATCCATGTCATCCCTATTCATCTGCCGCCGCTGCGGGAGCGAAAGGAGGATCTGTCCCTGTTGGTAGAGCATTTCCGGCAGGCCTATCCGGATGATGCATCGCTCCCCCCTCTAACCGGGGAAATCCTGGATGCCATTTATCAATATGACTGGCCGGGCAATGTTCGTGAGCTGCAGAACACCCTGCATCGGTATTTTACCCTGCATCGGTTCGATATTCTCAAGTCGCCGGCGGCTTTTAAACCCCCGGAAATCCGAGAATCCCACCTTGAATTGGAGGCGGCGCTGGCACAGTATGAAAAAGATTTGGTCCTTTCGGCGCTTGAGCGCAGCAAATGGCACCGGGGCAACGCCGCGGGAGAGCTTGGCATAAGCCGCCGTACGTTGTATAAGAAAATGAAAAAATACGGGCTGAATCGTTCCTGATTTGAGAACAAAAGTTCCCATTGAATTTTTCTTTATTAATTTCAAATAACAATATCTTTATCACCTCGTTTTTGAGAACAATCATTCCCATTCGATAAATCCCGTCCTCTTTTCTCATTTTTTAGAACATTAATTAAAATCGGAACGTTATCCATATACACCGTCTTTGGCACGGGTTTTGGATACTCATCAACAACTGAGACCTTAATCTTATTTCAACGACCAAAGAGGCCGTTACAATATATGGAAATTCTATTGGTAAAGGCGGATTCGGATTATTCCGAGCAGATGAAAGAGCGGATGAAGCAATGCGGTCATCATCTGGATGTCGCTGAAAGTTGCAGTGAGGCGATTAATCTAAGCAGCAGCAATGAATATGCCTTGGTGTTCGTGGATTTGGACCAGGCCCGAAAGAACGGCAATGATGTTATCGGAAAGCTTAGGGCGCACCGACCGGATTGCCGGATTGTGGGAATGACAAAAGAAAATTCCCGATCCCTGGAGCTTTCCGCCAGGCGGCAGGGCGTGATCTTTTACATGGTGCAGCCCGCAGATGACAAATATGCCGAAACCATCGTGCAATATGTTTCGGACCAAATAAACCAAAAAAGGGAGGAATAGGTTATGACCCAGGAAACCGTTAATTATGATTTGCTCTCCCCGATTAAATTCATCTGGCGATCAGCCGATGTTTTTCGCGATAAAACCGCGGTCGTGCATGGGGAGAAACGTTACACGTATGCGGAGTTTTACGCCCGCATCAATCGACTGGCAAGCGCGCTTAAGGCCAGCGGGATTAAAAGGGGCGACAAAGTGGCGTTTATCGCCCCGAATATCCCGCCGGTGCTCGAGGCCCATTTTGCCGTGCCAATGATCGGCGCTGTCCTTGTTACCGTTAATATCAGGCTCTCACCGTCTGAAATCGCTTATATTCTAAACCATTCTGAAGCCCGGGTAGTTATGGTTGACAACCAGTTTGCCAACCTGGTGGAACCGGTTCTGGATGAGCTGGAGCATGCGAAAACCTTCATTAACATTTGTGATGTCTCAGAGGAAAAACCGCTGGATGGCATGAGTTATGAAGAGTTTCTATCAACTGGCGCCGATACGCCGGTTGCCTGTGAAGTAGAAGATGAACGGGATGTCATCACGATTAACTATACCAGCGGCACCACCGGTAAACCCAAAGGGGTTATGTATCATCACCGGGGCGCCTATTTAAATGCGCTGGGAGAGATAATTGAATTCAATGTTACGCCGGATTCCATTTATTTGTGGACCCTTCCCATGTTCCACTGCAACGGATGGTGTTACACATGGGCGGTGGCGGCTGTTGGCGCCACCAATGTATGCCTGCGTAAGGTCGAGCCGGCGGTGATATATGATATAATTGAGAAGGAGACGGTCACGCATTTATGCGCAGCACCCACGGTATTGATTGGGCTGTCATCCTATGCCCGGGAAAACAATATCAAACTGAGCCATAAGCTGAATATCAACACCGCCGGTGCCCCTCCGGCACCGCAGGTGATCCAGAACATGGAGGAATCAGGCGCGGAAGTGATCCAGTGCTACGGATTGACCGAAGTCTATGGCCCCCATACCATCTGTACATGGCAGCCCAAGTGGAATGACCAGTCAGCCGAAGAACGGGCCCAGATTAAAGCCCGGCAAGGGGTCCCCTATATCCATGCCATGTATGCGGATGTGGTTGACCCCAAAACCTATGAACCGGTGCCCAGGGATGGACAGACCATCGGTGAGATCGTCATGCGGGGCAACAACGTCATGCTGGGCTATTATAAGGACGAGGCCGCCACCCGGGAGGCGTTTGACGGCGGCTGGTTCCACAGCGGGGACCTTGCGGTGATGCATCCTGACGGCTATATTCAGATCATGGACCGGAAAAAGGATATTATTATCAGCGGCGGGGAAAACATCTCCACCGTAGAGGTTGAAAATACCCTGTATAAGCACCCGGAAGTCATGGAGGTGGCCGTTGTATGCACGCCCCATGAAAAGTGGGGGGAGGTGCCGAAGGCATTTGTGACGGCAAAACCCGGAAGCAATGTTACCGCCGAAGACATCATTTCTTTCTGCAAGGAGCACCTGGCACGGTTTAAGGCGCCCAAGGTCATTGAGTTCTGCGAGCTCCCGAAAACCGCAACCGGAAAAATTCAGAAGTTCAAACTGCGCGAGAAAGAATGGCAGGGACGCGACCGGCGGGTGGCATGAATAAAAGGTGAAAGGTACAAGGTGAAAGGTTCAAATTTTCCCTTAGTGCCTTTCACTTCTGTCATTCCGAGGAGCGTCAGCGACGAGGGATCTTGTTTGTTAAAGATTTCTCGCTGGCGCTCGAAATGACAAAAGGTTTTTTTGGAGTTGCTTCCTGCAAAAATGCCGCGCCAGCGGAAATGCTATTTACCTTCCACCGCTGCCGGGGGATTATTTTCTTCATTCGTCTGCTCGGCTACCATTTGTTTAGGAGTAATAATCAGCTCGGCGGCCTTTTCGTTTTTCAGGTATGCCCCAGCCAGCGCGGACAGCTCCTCTGTGGTGATTGACCCATAATCACTCAAAATCGTCCGGCTCCACTCGACTTGTTCCGGATGCTGGGAGGAGCCCTTTAGCACGGTGTTTAACCAGTATGCGTTGGTTTTTCTTTGTTTCCTGATATTGGATAGAGTCGGCTTGACGGCGCGCTCGAGCTCATCTTCTGTCACGCCTTTTTTTGCAAGGTTTGCCGAGATTTTTTTAAGGGAATCAATAACCTCGCCCGCATCCTTTGGCGCAATTTCAACCACGGTATGGTATACCCCGAAACCTGAAAACGCCCGGCTGGCATGGTTGTATGCGTAATACGAATAGGCAGCCCCCATCTTTTCACGTATATTAATCCGTATGCGATCCGACATCACTTCCGAGAGTATTGAAAACCGCCGGTTTTTGCAAATATTCCAGTAATCATCGGTCGGATAGGCTATTTCGACAAGGCCTTTATGGATTTTAGTGGGCACCTCGATATGGCGGGACTGACCAATAGGAAAAGATGGACCGCCGGTTTTTTCAACACTGGTTTGTCCTTTTTTCCGCGGTTCAAGGCCGCCGAAGTATTTTTCGGCACTGCCTATTACCGTATCGATATCCAGGTCGCCCACTACCGAGATCTCAATCGGGGCATGGGCCATGGCACCGCCCAGCCATTCCTTGACATCTTTTAAGGAATTTTGTTGAAAATTTTCTATTTCCGGAAATCCGAACCGGCTGTCCCCGCCGGCCAGAAATCGTTTTCCCTCCAGCAGCAAGGCGCCATGAATGGAGTGGCGCCAGGATTCATATTTCTGTTTGAACTGCCGCATTGCCAGATTATAGGCGTCTGCACGGAATCCCGGGTCCATAATATGGGTGTATAAAAGGGCAAATAGCAGGGGCACCTCTTCAGTGACGGAATGACCCGTAAATACAAACTTATCCTCTTCTACATGAAAGCCGGCGCTCGTATTTGTGCCGGCAAGCGCCCGTTTGAGCTCATTTCGGGTGAGGCGGCCCACGCCGCTTAGATTGACAACCTTCTGGGCAAGTCGGGACAATCCGGGTTTATCCGGAGGTTCTGCCGAATTGCCGCCTCCGACGGCAAGGGCTGCTATCACTTGGTTTTCCTTAAAATCGGTCTTTTTGATGTTCAAGATGACATTGTTCTCAAATTCCAGCCGGACAATGCCCGTGTCCTTAATTTCCTCCTTTTTAGCGATTCGGCATTGGCCTTTCAATGGCTCCAGGTAGGGAAATTCCAAGTCAGCCTGTTTTTCCGGAGCGGTGACCGGGATTTTTCGGCTATTATTAAAGATATTGGCGATCTGTTTTTCAGGTGGGGTGTCAGAACCATTTATATTCGCATTTCCGGTGACGATAACGAGGCGGTGAGCCGGCGCCCAGTCTTTTTTCAATGCAGCGTGAATGCTTGTTTTATCAGCAGCATCGATCATCGGGGCCATTAAATCCTTTTCCTGCTCCGGCGACTGAAATACCCGGCGGTTGTTCAGGCTGCCGATGATCTGCCGGGCCAGATGGCCGCTTTCGCGTGTAGATGCGGACTTGACACGCCGTTCCAGATCGGCGGTCAATTCCTTTTTCACCTGTTCGACCTCGCTGGCGGTAAAGCCGAACTTCAAGGCTTTCCGCAGCGTTTGTTCAAGCATCTGGAGCGTTGCCTTCCATTTATCCGGGGGGCACTCTGCCCGTATTTCGGCGGCTTGGACATAATTGAGATAATTGCCCGCACTGACGCTTGCCGAGGTAAACGGGGTGTCCGGCTGATTGCGCATTTCATCCAGCCGATAGTTGATGATCCTGGCGGCCATATTTGATAACAGGCGTTCGCCCCGGATGGATTTTGAATCCATGGGCTGCGGTCGCTTGGCGACAACCTCTATGCTGACGGTGCTGTTGCCGGCCTCCGGTTCATGATGATAGAAGGTGTTCGTCCCGGAATGGGATATCTTCCCGGCATCCGGACAATCCCGTACCGGACCTCTGGCTGAAAGCTTTGCAAATTTGTCTTTGATTAGAGATTCAGCGGTATCCGGATCAAAATTGCCCACCATGATGACAAACATCCGTTCCGGCCGATACCAGCTGTCATAAAACGATTTGAGAAGTTTTCGGTCGGCCGCCTTTATAACCGCTTCCGTACCGATGGGCAGGCGTTTGGAAAAAAGGGCATCCGGAAATTCAAACTTTAGCGTTTCAACAAATGTCCGGTAGTCCACAGAATCCCGGGTGCGTTTTTCCGCAAGAATGATGGGGCGTTCTTTCTCTACTTCCTCCGCCTTGATAAGGGCCCCGGCCGCATAATCCCGAAGCACCAGAAGGCCTTTTTCCAGGCTTTTTCTGTCGCCCTCCGGCAGGTCAAGATCGTAAACCGTATTGTAGAAAGATGTCCGGCCATTAACGTCTGGGCCAAACCGCATGCCAAGGCTCTGGAAGTATTTGACCAGCTCACCGGGCGCAAAATGTTCCGTGCCGTTAAACAGCATATGCTCCAGATAATGAGCGATGCCGCGTTCACTTTCTTTTTCATGCATTGAGCCGGTCTGGACGAATAAGTGCATGCTGACTCGGTTTTCGGGCTTTTTGTTCGTCATCAGGATGTAGCTGAAGCCATTTGTGAATTCGCCGAATTTAACCGCCGGGTCCGGTTTGAGGTCGGATGCCTGATGGGCGAGATTCCTGCTCGGGTTAAAAATAGCGTCTGCGGCATTCGATGACTCTTCTTTCGCCTCCGCACCGCTGGATGCCGGGGAAATAGCGACAAGCAGGCCGACAATAGTTATACCGATGAATAATTTAACTAACCGAAATCTTATTAGATAGTTCATTTTATATCCTTTAGATAAACGTCGTGTCTTTTAAATAAGCTGCGTGGCCAAACCTAATGTTAATCATAGACCAACATATAAGACGGGAGTTTAATGTTGGCAAATTTAGATACCTTAAAGGCAAAGTAAATAGAAAATACAGCAACCGCGGCGGAAAATCAAGGGGGCGATTTTAGCTTGCGCCCGGTAGGTCGTTGTGTTAAGTCGTCACACAAATGTAACAGTTTTTGGTGTAGCAACGGTGGCAGGCGTGTCAACTGAGATTATTGTGCTTATTGTCGGTTTTCTGGTCGGGTTCTATATGGCCTGGAATATCGGCGCAAATGATGTGGCCAATTCCATGGCTTCGGCGGTAGGAGCCAAGGCGATTACCCTCCGTCAGGCAATTTTAATCGCCGGCATTTTAAATATCGTCGGGGCGGCTTTTATCGGGTCTCACGTAACCGATACCATCCGCAAGGGGATCGTATCCACCGACGTGCTAAGGGATCCCCATATTGCCTTACTCGGAGCCCTTTCTGCCCTGCTGGCTGCATCGTTTTGGGTTTCTTTTGCCACCTGGCGGTCCCTGCCGGTTTCCACCACGCATTCCATTGTGGGCGCAATGGTCGGGTTCGGCATTGCCATGGGGGGGGTATCAGTAATTCACTGGGGCGTACTCGGCGCTGTTGTTTTAAGCTGGGTGATTTCCCCGGTATTCAGCCTGGTGATCGGTTTTTTAATGTTTAAATTAATTATATGGATGATATTATCCAGAACCGACCCCTATGGGTTTGCTCTGAAAAGGGCACCGTGGTTTATCGGCACTGCCGTATTTATCATCATCATGTCCTTTGTGTTTAAAACCCCGTTGGGCAAAACCCTGGCGCTGAGTACGCCGGTGGCTGCTTTGATCTCCCTGATTATTGCTTCATTTATTGGCCATATCGGAAAGCGGTTGATTGATTACAAGCTGGATGAGGAGCAAAAACGGCGCCTGGGCGCGGAAGCCATCTTTCGTAGAATTCAGATTGGGACCTCCTGCTACGTGGCCCTTGCCCAAGGGGCTAATGATGTGGCCAATGCCATCGGGCCGCTAGCCGTCATCTATTTTCTGGCAAAAAACGGGACACTGGGCGTAACCGTGCCCGTGCCGTTTTTTCTGTTGCTTTTTGGAGGCATGGGGATTGCTTTAGGGATTGCCATGGGCGGTCGCCGGGTGATTCAAACAGTTGGCAGCCGGATTACCACATTAAGCAACACCCGGGGATTTTCAGTCGATTTTTCAGCGGCGACCACCGTTTTGGTCGCCTCTAAAATGGGGCTTCCGGTGTCTACCACGCATGCCGCGGTCGGCGGTGTGATGGGGGTGGGGCTGGCAAGGGGGTTTGAAGCGGTCAATTTTGGCATTATATTTCAGATTATGCTATACTGGATACTAACTGTGCCGGTTGCGGCGTTTACCTGCATCGGAATATTTAAATTCCTTCTTTGGGTAACATAAGGAGGCAGTCAATGCGAATTCCATTTTTTTCCATATTTATTTCTTCTCCGTTTGACGCATTGCAGGAACATGCTGAAAAAGTAAAAGAGTGCTCTTGGGCATTTCAGCAGGCCATGGAATGTTATGCCTCCACGAAGTGTGATACCTTTGATGACCACCGCCAGGAAGTGATCCGGTTCGAGCACGAGGCTGATGAGATTAAGCGCCGGATACGCGGGCATCTACCAAAGGGGGTGATGCTTCCCATTGAAAAATTTCAGCTGTTCCGTTATCTGAGGGAACAGGATGCGGTTTTGGATGCGGTCCAGGAGTCATTAAAATGGTTATCATTTCGAGCGGATGCCGGTATACCGGCATCTGTGGAAAAGGAGCTTTTTTTGCTGGTGGATGCGGTTATTGAACCGATTGAAGAGCTTGCCCATATGGTGGGGCAGGCTCGTATCTATTTCAGGAATTTTTCTGAAAAGCAGCGCCGGAAAGTCAAGGAGATCATCAGCAATCTGCGCCAGATGGAGCACGATGCGGATCAGCGGGAGTTTGCCCTCATCCAGAAAATTTTTTCGAATGAAACCGACCCCGTGGCGGTATTCCACTTGGTGCGGCTTGCGGAAACCATTGGCAGTATTGCCGACCATGCAGAGAATTCGGCGGACATGATGAGGGCTATGCTCGCCAAATAGTGCCGGACCGAAAACCGTCTTTTTGGCCTTCCTTGATCTTGACAAAAAATTCTGGTTTTCGTTTGGACACTAACTAAAAAAAAGCCCATTTGATGTAGGCGATAAAGATGCCCCAGGCGATAATGCATCCCACATAGGGGACCCAGGCTCCCCGTTTTTTTGCCCGTCCATATTTATCAATCCCCCCTACTTTCGTATGGCAGGAAAAACATTCCTTTGCATCAATCGGCAGGTTGATAAAGCACTCGGGGCAGCGTTTAACCAGAGCTTTTTTTTGGTCTTCGCGGGTTAACTTCTTTTTAACCTGTTCGCCGGATTTTTCTGTTTTTTTACTGAACACTGTCACCATTGAGGTCTTCCCCTCAATATTACGTTAGTCTATTAACTGTTCAGTTATTTCTATATCGCTTTTTTCTTTTAGTTGAGCAATCCAGTCATCCATATACCTGGACTGTTTCTGGCGTATCAGTTGTTTTGTTATATTGTCCTTTTCTTTTTTAAAAGTTTCCGGCTCAGGCAATTGTTTTTCAGCAAATCCAATCACATAAAACCCTTTTCGACCGTCTATCGGTGCCTCAGGGAAAGGCTCGGCGTCTGACAGGCTAAAAGCCGCATCAATGACCGCCTGATCCCTGCCGATGTCGGGTATAGGTTGGTTACGGTTAAAAAAATCTGTCGTGTTTATTTCAATTGCCGCATTTTTACCGGCTTCTTTAATCGAATTAAAGGACTTGACGGTTTCTAAAAATTTCGCTGCTGCACTTTTGGCGGCATTTTTTTGTTCCTGCCGCTTCCAGTCCCTTGTGACTTTTTCGCGAACGGCTTCGAATTCCGGAATCTGCGCTTCCTGTTTTTCTATGACTTGAATCAGGTAAAATCCATCCTCCAGTTCCTTGATGTCGCTGACATCCATCAGGGGTAGTTTAAATGCCTCTTCTGCAAAGGCTTTGGCTTTTGATATGGATGCCGGTCCTTGGGTTTTTGTAAAAAAATCGGTAGTCTGAACAGAGATGTCGTCGCGGTCCCGGGTGTTTTTTATTAGATCATCCCCGGAAAAAGAGGTATTGTACAAAGAAATGGCTTCATCATAGGCCAAATTTTTGGCTTCCCCTCTAGCAAGGGTTTTACGGATTTTATCCTTAACCTCAGCCAGGGGCTTGACGCTTTCTTCGGTTTTCTCCTCAATCTTGATAATATGCCAGCCAAATCTTGTCCGGACCGGTTCGCTGATATCGCCCGACGCCATGGAAAACGCCTTGTCAGAAAAAGGCTTTACCATGTCACCCTTTTCAAAAGTGCCGAGATCCCCGCCTTTTTCCTTACTCGGGCCTTCAGAGTATTGTTCTGCCAATTCGGCAAAATCTTCACCTGCCTTAGCTTGTTCCATGATTTCCAGAGCCTTTTGCCGCTTTTTTGAAACCTCTTCCGGGCGCGCATCTTCAGCCAGTTTCAGCAGAATGTGGCGGGCGTGAACCGTTGCCGGCTGTTGATACTTTTTCTGGTTGTTGTCATAATAAGCCTGAATATTCTCTTCAGGGATTTCAATTTTTGGCAGGTAATCCTCTATGGAAAATTTGACATATCTGGCCTTGATTTTTGGCTGGGTCTTATATGCCTCTTTGTGTTTATCGTAATAAGTTTTAAGCGCATCTTCATTAATACTTATGTCAGAAAAGGCTTTCGGCTCAAATACGGCATAATCAATTTTGATTTCTGAATTTTTCCAGTTGTACCATTCCTGAGCCTCGGCCGGTGAAACCTGAATGCCGCTGGCAACAACAGCTCTTAGTTTTTGTATGAGCATTGATTCCCCCTGGAGGGCTTCAAAGGCTTCAGGCGAGAGTCGGTTCTGATTTAATACCATTTTATATTGCCGCTGGTTAAAGCTGCCGTTTCTCTGAAACGCGGGGATGCTGGTGATGGTTTCAGCAAGTTCAGCAGGGGTGACCTGCAAATTATATTTTTCTGCCGTCTGGCGAAGCAATTCCGCTTCAATTACCTGGTTAATGGCCTGGCGCTTAACATTGAACATTTCAAGCATGTCATTGTCCAAACGATCTCCAAATTGTTGGCGGAGGCGGTCAATGATACTTTTATAGGTTTGTTGATATTCTCTTATGGAAATCGGCTCGCCGTTCACACTGGCGGCTTTGGTTATCCGCCCCCCATCAAAACCGCCTCCGGCATACATGAAAACAAACGCCAGAATGATTATACCCAGAAGAATTTTGATTATCCAGGAGCCGGCGCTTTCCCGCATTTTACTGAGCATTAAATAGTCTCCTAATATTTATAGCTGATTTAATTTTTTAGCTGTATAAAGCCGGTTTGGCCAAAAGCTGCGAAATAATAGACAGTCGGCGCCAAACAGATTTTCTGTATTTCTAATGTCTATCTGATTTTTTGTCAATATATTAAAGGCGTAATAGGTGCTTTAAATAATATTTACTTCATTCCATATTTAAAGTTCCGTTATTGTGGTTTCGAGCGCCAGCGAGAAATCTTTTATTTGAAGCTTTCTCTTCTACGAAGCCATCAATTTTAAAATTAGGGTTGACATCAAAAGCTCATTTTATTAAATTCCCTCATCATTTTTAAACGGGGCTGTAGCTCAGTTGGGAGAGCGCTTGAATGGCATTCAAGAGGTCAGGGGTTCGATTCCCCTCAGCTCCACCACTCATCTAATAAAATCAATAACTTACACGCCAAAATAAGCCAATGTGACCATAAGAATAACCAACCTTGAAATACGGTTTAAGGCATAAAAAAAGCCGGCCCCCTGATTCAGGGACCGGCTTTAACTTCCGATCATCCATATCAATCCACGGTGTTTAACCGCCACAACTCTTTATAATCCGCGATCACCATTTCCTTGCAAGGCCGTGGAAGTTCCTCAAAGGTGATCCGGTGGCCCAGGTGATCCGATTTTGGGCGGTCAATGATTTCTCTATAGGAATCAAATATATTAACCCCGTTCGGTTTCATGTAGTCGATTGACATGGATCTCACATCGCAACGTCCATTCCGGCCCTTGTAATTGCCGGTATAAACCACGGTGTACCGATCATCAGTTTTGCCGCCATTGTCATAAACCCGGACATACTGAGGCACCCCATCCGGCATAAATTTATTGATGCGTTCGCCGTTGACACTCTGAAATCAGAACCCCCTGAACCTCATTTATGGCTTGAATAGAGGTCCCGGTTGATGCCTCCTCTGTCGCATCAGTATGAATGGTTAATTCAAAAATTAAGTCATTAAATGAATCCAATGGGCGGAGCGCATTTTCAATTAACATATCCAAAAAACACGGATAGAAATTAAGCTGCTCCACTTTGCTTTTTTGCTTTTTTTCTGGCATTGGGCACCTCCTCAAAAAAAAGCGCCCAGGAAGTGATGAGGGCCACCACAGCCCACCCGGTCCTTGCGGATACCGGCTTCCCGAGCGCTTTTTTTTAATCAAATAAAAATAGATCATCCGGTGATCCTTCCGGTGGTGGTTTTAATCAATTTCAGGATACCACGGGGCAGGGTACAGTCAAGAAAAAATCAGGCTTATATAATATGTGCCATCGGCAGCCCCTCGTCTAATATATCACAAAAAAACACGTAGACCGGGGCAGGTTTGGGGTTCGGTGAGGGGTTTTTTTGACAATTGTCAATATTTTTAAAAACTTAACGGGGATTTGGGACCAATTGGACCCAAATTTTACCCGGTGAGTTTACGAGTCAAAACGAGTGTGTTTTGCCCCTCTTCTATATATTGTCATTTTATTTATCATTTATTTTTTATTGACAGTTTTTATGCGTAGAGCTAGACGACTCGTAAAAACTCGTAGACTCGTTCATTATTTGTATCAATTTGTATGTATTAATTGTCTTTTTTGGGGTTATAAGTGCCAAAAAAAAGCCAAAGAACTTTCCGCTATCTTATATATTTTGTGACATTTTTTTTTAACAATATGGTTTTTGACTCCCCAAACTCGTTAGACTCGTAAACACATCAAAATTTGACGCACTGAGAGGCTACACAGCAGCCGTTTTTACACTTGATAGAGTGTAGGCATTAAGACATGAGTCCGGCGATCGGGTTTTTTGAGTATAAAAAAATAGATGCTTCAACTGTTGGCGTGTGAACAATTGTTCACAAATTGAACTTAAAAAGGGGTATTACAATTGTAACACCCCTTTTTAAGTCAATGAATATATGTGATCGATTAGTCAGTTATTTTGCATGGCATCCACAAGCCCCTGGCGGAAGGTGTGATCTGCGTCCATGTCAAGATCGTTTTTATTGTTGGTATCTGCGGCCGTCATGCCGTTTTTCAGTTTCCGGTATTGCTCTACACTGACACCAGACCGGACCACCTCGGCAAAAGGTTTATACGCCTTTTCTCCGAAATGGATTTTCGCAAATTTTAACAAGCGCTCCTGCTCCACATGCGCCGATGCTTCGGATTCAATCGCCTTTGTCAGTTCAGGAAAGGAACTCCGTAAATCTTCAAGCGTCTGGATTTCTTTAATTTTTTGTGTCATTTTAAATCTCCGTTTTGTTCACAATTGTGAACATTAAGGTTCGGCCGGAAAATCGCCAGCAATAAAAGATAATATCCTATGAGATCAATCTCCGGTTCTGGCTCTCTGACCTGCTCATACTGGCATCCAGTGCAATCCCAGCCCTTTGAATTGCTTCGGGCTTCTCTATCCAAGCACTGCCGATAATAGGGGCAGTCAAAATTTCGCACATCAAAAAAATACCTTTCATATTCTTTGAGTATAGATAGCCTATAAATGATTATTCAATGTCGGCACCATGCCTTACTTTCCATCATGGGGGCGATACCTGGCTCCATGATCAACATACTCCTCCCCGACAAGCTTGTGCCAGGCATATTGCTCGTTTTCCGGGCTCAAGGAAAGCGCCACCCCTGTAGGACCACAAGGGGCATTGATTTCGAATTGAAGATCGCGCCAGCGTTTAACAAATTCTTGGCGGATGTCCACGGCGGCCGCCTCCTTGAACATAAAAAAATCAGGATTTTTGAGCTTATTAATTTCCGTTTCCAATTCTCGAATTTGGCTTTCAATGGCCCGCCGATCCACTTGATTTTGATGTGCCGTTACCGCATCGTCAAAATTCAACAACTCGGCGGCCGCCTGGATTTCTTCAAAAGAGATATAGACGGGAAGATCATCAAGCGCCCACGTCGCCTCGAACGGGTTTGTATCTTCTGCCTGAAACTCTTTTAAAATCTCCCCCAGTTTTTCAATGCGGGTGGCTTGGTATGCCTCCCACTGCTTCTTTAACCGGACCAATAAATTTTTTTTCTGCAGCGGGCGGTTTTCGATCTCATTTCGATATTGTTTAAGGCGCCGCCGCTCTTCGGTCAAACGTTCAAGCTTGATGTAATCATCAACCCATTCATATCCACAAAGCATGCTGTATAAGTGCGGTTTGGTTCGGATCGGCGTCTCATCTTTCATGTTGTGTGAAGCACTATCATAGATATATTCTTGCATTGAAACCTCCTATTCACCCATTTTCATTTTGACGGAACGAGAAAGTCTTCGTTGAACGGGTTCTGGAGAAGAAACTTTAACCGCTAATTTCTTTTCCTTTTCGACACGCGCCACGAATTCCGCATATTCTCTTGGATGGTGGCTTTTCGCCATCATCATGGCTTTGGATTGATCTGTCACGTTATATTTATACATAATATCCTTGACCTTCTGCTCAAAATCGCCGCGCCGCGCCTTTAACAGAGGATTCATGCTAAGAGATTGTGCCTCTCCCGCTTTCAACCTTTTTAAATAATCCTCGTGAGCTCCTGGATACATCCGGGCAATTTTCGAAATACCCTGGGCCAGCGTCCCGCCAGTGTCGTCGATATACTGTTTCAATCGGTCTTCAAACTTCATTTTTTTCACCTCATCAATAAAGTTAATTTTTTTTATTGACGGGAAGCCCTGGAGGAGGCTTCCCGCCTTTTCAAGGAGCGTCTCATAAAAATACAAGACATATCTATTTCATAACACATTATCGTCAAAGCGCTGCTACGGGGGCAAAGTAGGCAAAAATTTTTTACAATTTTTCATAACTCCAACAATTTTCAATTTCCCGGCGCTCAAATTCATCAACATCAATAGAGCGGATACGGAAACCTTTTCGGCGTCCCGTGCGGATAAATGGCAGCCTGCCATCTTCTAACATCCGGTAAACGCTGGCTGGATGGCACCCCAGGCGCTCGGCCACCACAGAAACAGTTAACATACGGCTTTTTTGCTTTTTCATAGACAATTTTCCTTTTTAAAAAATCGATCCCGGTATCCGTATGCCGACCGTAAAGAAAGGTTTAAATGACTGGCTATTTCTTTGATCGACACCTGTAGGGAATAAAGCAAACAGAACGCCATGACTTCCCGATAAGACAGCTTTACTTTAGCGAGCGACGTTCCGGTTCGACCTGAAAATTTTTTACTGCATGCCGGGCACCTGACAAGCTGACCAGAACAAAAATTTTGATAAGCTTTGCTGTTCTTTGGCAACTCAACCCTACACCATGGACAAAAATAGCCGTCTGGGTGCAAAACATCCAGGATGTATAACCGACTGGCAGCCTCATCCAGCAGATCGCACGAAAAACCCGATCCGATAAGTATTCCGAGTTCGTTGCTAATATGCGTCAACCGTCCTGATTTCATAGATATTTTCCGAGTTTCCGCTGTTTTGAGTTTTAGTTTCACAGTCTAAAAACATGGTGTGATGACCCCTGTTAAACAGAAGCTCGCGAGAGAACCTATTGCTAAGGCCGCAACTGTCAAGCCTTTTGGACCATTGGCTACCCAGCCACATCCAATAAACACGCAATCGCGGACAATCGGACATCCAAACCATAGCCGGCGCTGCGCTTTTTACCCGGTGAATCGGGCAAGGTATATTCAACGGTACCGCGTAACCCCACCCATATTTCATCAATCAGCAGAACCTTTTCAAAGTCGATGGTGACACCATTCTCTAATATTGCCATATAGCGCCATTCGTCGCGGGCAGCCTTACGAAGAACTGGCGGATATTCCCGAAGGATTGCATCTTCATATCGCCGCTGTTCTAAGTCATCGAAGTTCTCATCTGATTTTTTAAAGTTAATTGCTGGTGTCATATTTGCCTCCGTCAGTTTTTCCGCGCTTTTTCCGTCGCGGGCAGTTTTTCCGCGCAAAGCTACACGATACCGGCCGACCCGCCCGACCGACAAACCATGCATCATAAAAACACAGTAAGCCATATCCGGCATACTCAGCATATTCCCAATAACCAGCGGCCGGGCAGACCTCACATACGGGCGGCCCGGTCCTGAGATGGTCAATGATCGCCTGGCGTTTTTGCCGGGCATACCGGATCACCTGGTTGGCGCTTTCATGGGATAATCCAGAGAGACCTAACAGCCTCAAGTGATCGCCGGCGGCTGTATAGACTTTAATCTTGTGTTTTATTAGTATGCTCAATATATTATGATCTGTTTGGTTCATTTTAGACATCAACAGAGTCTTGCCCATCATATAAATCGATGGGGGCGGGGCTCATCGGTGGTTCAGGATAGGCGGCCGGTTTAGGTTCGGATTCGCTGGGTTTGGATGCAGTCACCATTTGCCATTTGACGGCCCGGTGATCCTCACCAGCCGTGAGTAGTTGCAGGTCATCAAGTATTCGGCCCTTGTATCGCCTCAGAAAATTACCCAACTTACGGGTATTCAGTCCGGCTTTGTCGCCGCAAATCCCGTCAAGCAAATCATACAGGTCATCAGACCCCATATCCTTTGAGTTTATTGCCCTTTGAATCAACTGTTTCGCCGTCAACGGCTCATCTCCGACGGTTTCAAACCATATCTGAAACAAACCTCTAAGATTCTCAAGCATCGGATCATCCGCGCGGCAAGCCTCTTGACTTTCCCAGGGATCGGCCATGCCCAGCCATACCAGCGGCTCACGAGTCCACTTGCTCCACTGCTCATAAGATCCGGTTGGTGGTAAGCCTTGATCCGGCATGCCGGCCAAATACCATGCCCGCAAAATAGTAAGCACCGCCTTAATAATTTCACCACGCTCTCGAGTCATGGTGTCTGTAAACGATTCTTTGAATTTCCGGCGCTCCGGGCGTTCACATTGGGCATCAAGCATTATTTGTATAGTCCGGCGGCCCAGGTCTCCAGTTACCGATAGGTTATTGCCGGTACAAAAAACCTGACACCGGGGACTAACAAGCACTGTTTTCGAGAACCCCTTAATTCGAATCGAAATCTGTTCTTGTGTGAGCACCTGACACAGAAATGAACTACCCAGCGGCCGGACCACATTATCCAGGGAAAGAAGGCCAGCTTGCTCAATAAGTCGAGCTTCAAGCGATGCTTGCACCTCTTCGGGTTTCCCATCGCCGGGGGATACAGCGGCCGGCCGGCCGGTAGCGGATATTGCCACCCCATCAACAAATTGACTTTTACCTGTACCAGCCGTAACACTGGAAACAAGAGTCATCGGCTTTTTAACCAGCGCCGGCCCCTGAATGGCTGCAAAGATAGAATTAATGGCAACTGATGAGCTAATCGGCCCATCAAATGGATAGGTATTAACAGCTTCCAGCAAGATCACAAGCGCATTGGCCGCATCCGATTTTGATGGATTTTTGGGGATTGCCGGAAATTCAGCATTCAGGTGTACATAAACCCCGGTTTTAGGATCGTAACCATCTTTATTGACGATAGACCCATCTGGCCGCATGAATGGAGCATGAGCGACGCCAATGACCTCGGGAAAGGGCCACATGCCAGCCCTGGCAAGTAACATCTCTGCTATTTTTTTAGGCGCATCGGTTGGTAGGTAGTCGCCCGCCCGCTTATCGTATTTTAGAAACTTAATATTCCGGTTCAATAAATCCTGAAGGAATGGGATTGTAACAGGAGTAAAAATGATTATGCCGGCTGGTAATCTGCCACCGCCTGAAGCAGCACCGCCGGTGGTTAAAATCGGCCGCACCAAAAATTGCCCCCCCTGGCTGTATAGCTTAACCCTGGCAGCTTTCAGAATATTTTCAACAGCATCAACAGCATTGTGCATACGATGATCCAATATGACTTCCGGCCGATTGTCCGTTTCACCAGCGCCGGCATTGTCAGAATCAGACGGTAAATTATCCGGCGGGGTTTCTGCAGCATCAATAATCCGCTGTACAGCTTCCGCGCCGGATTCCCGGTGCAGATCATTGAAATCCTGGCCTGGTGTCTCTGGAGTGCATACCAGCCCACCCACCGCGCGGGCGGCCTCACAGCCCTTGATCCATCCGACATCGTAATTCTTACTATTTGCGGCCTTATCCCTATCATTGTCACAGGCGATGACGATTTTGTGTTTGGGATAAGCTTTTTGAATGTTCTCTACAACCGGCTTTATATTGCTGGCATCAATCGCCGCGTAAACCGGTCGGCCGGTGGCCTCATAAAGACTTGCACCCGTCGCGAAGCCCTCACAAACCAAAACAGCGTCATCATCGTCGGGATTTCCGAATAAAAATGCAGCTCCCTTTTTTGAGCATCCTCTCAACAGCTTTTTTTTTCCACCCACCCCTATAAACTGCCCGGTTTTCGGGGTTTTAGATCCGGGGACAAATAACGGAATATATAGATCACTGGGCGCATTTTTATAAACCCTCGCTCCATGGGGTTCGGCCTGCTTCTCTTTCAGATATGGATGTGAGGGATCTGCTGGTTGGCTATTCTTCAAAATATACGAAGGCTTGGTGTCACGCTGCTTATCGGAACCTGGTTTTTTTTCAAGAAACCCCTGCAGCTTACACCGGTGGCAATAACACCAGCCATCCGAAAGCTTGATTTCCATGTTTTTCTTATGAGGGTCAGAGCGCTCGTCCGCCGGGCATACTGTCCGAATTTTACCATTGCCATCGGGCGCGTGAGTTTCAACAATCGCCTTAAGTGCTTTCCGGTGGGCATCCGTTAGCCAGTTTTTACCCATAAGTTGACCCTCAGCCCGTCTGCTTCATTTGTTTCTGTTCATACTCTAAAACCAAATCCATCGGCCAACGTGTACAACCCGGCGACAACTTCACGGGCGCCGGAAAAATCCCCTTTTTTGCCCACCGCCAGATCGTTACTCGTTTTACCTGGTAGCGGTCCGCCAACTGTCGGTCGGACGCAAATAAACGAGAATTTGCCTTTTTTGTTTCCTTTTCGATAAAATCACTCATTCCGAAACTCCTTTATAGAAAGGTTTTGTTAAGGTTTGAGATTAATCCTATAGAAAAGATATTGAATGTCCAGATATTTTAACTATACAAGGATGTTACACGAATATATATTTATATCGTGTAATTTATTGATTTAATATTATTATACTTTTTTATGAACAGATGGGAGTAAGAGATAGGCGGGCTATTTGAAATAGGGAGGGAGCCCTTTTTCCCGACCCTCGCGCCATTTTTTAGCTAAATACCCGCTTTGAATTTTGCGGCGGTTATGGTATGCGTGCCGGCAGTCTTCGCAGCAAAATTTTTGCTTTGGCACTTTATATAAAAAAATTTTTTTGCATTGTGGGTTTGCACAGAAACGTAGTTTATTATACAAATCGTTTTGCCCGGTGATAAAGGGAAAAATATAGTCATACTCAAGAAAACCCTCAAACGTAGTCGTATACCCCCGGCGCTGTATGGGAACCACAGTTCCTGGTTTTTTCCCGGATTCAAAACGAATACTCGCAGATTCCCCTATTTTGTTTATATAATCTAAATCAGGGCCCTTAACTGTTCCCTGAAGCTCCTTAACCCAATTTGCCTGAAGGTCTTTGAAATAAGCGAATAACTCTTTATAACCATTCTCATTCTCGGGAAATACCACATCAGCATCAGGTCTAATTAATTCCCTTTCGCGATCTGACACTTCAATAAAATAGACGCGCTGAGGGAACTTCCTTGTTATAAATCGTGTGTCATAATAGTCGCTATAAAAATCCTTTCGGTCATTGTAATATGAGTAATATCCGTAAAGCTGGTGTTTTCTGAAAAGGGCCTCAAGTTTCTCAAGGGTCCAATTGGACACATTTAAAAAGTCAAGTAAAAGTTTCACTTTATAACCCTCCGGATAGGTGTCACTGTAGCCTTGTCATCAGATTGAACCTTATTGCAATAACCAGCCCACGCCTCCATCAATCGCCGCCGCTTCTCGAATAAATCCCCACGCCGATATGCGGCTTCCACTTTTGATCCAATGGCATGGGCAAGCGCCATCTCTGCAACCTCACGCGGAAAATTTGTCTGTTCTGCCGCCCAATCGCGAAAGGTGCTTCGGAATCCATGGGGCACCGCTTCAACTCCCATCCGTTTGCAGACCTTTGATATGGTCATATCTGACAGTGGCCCGCCTTTAGGTGCCGTAAAGAGAAAATTTGAACCCTCAAACCGAGGCAGGTTTTTTAAAAGCCGGATCGCGTCATTCGTCAATGGTATCTTATGTTCTTTACCCGCCTTCATCCGATCCGCCGGAATGATCCACACCTTATTGTCAAAGTCGATTTCATCCCTTACAGCAAGCCTTGCCTCTACACTTCGGGCGGCTGTCAACACAATTAATTCCAACGCCCGCGCCCCCATACCCTCACGGTTTCGTAGGTCTTTCATAAAGGCACCTATCTCTTGATAGGGCAGGGCTTTAAAATGACCTGTTTTTTTGATCTTGTTGGGTTTGGGAAGGATCGCGCCAAGATTTCCCTTCCAGCGGGCGGGATTGTCGCCGGAGCGATACCCGGAGACGGTGGCCCAGGTTAAAACCTGTTCAACCCTTTGCCTTAGCCTGGTGGCAGTCTCGGTTTTCTCTGTCCAAATAGGTTCAAATATTTTTAGAATGTGCGGAAGCTCAATATCATCAACTGACATTTTCCCGATCACTGGCACCGCATAATGCTCAATTGATCTGATCCAATCCTTTTTATGCTTCTCGTTTTTAAATTCAGCGAGTTTTTTCTCATGGCATAATTGGGCGGCCTCTGCAAAAGTCATTCTACCCGTCTGTGACTTAACCAGCGCCGCGCGGGCGGCCTTTCTCTGTTCAACCGGGTCAATGCCTTGTGCTATCATTTTTTTCATTTCCCTGGCCTTCTCACGGGCATCAGCAAGGGAAACCTCAGGATAACCGCCCAAGCCAATTGATCGGCGCTTTTCCCCGATCATGGTTCGAAGCATCCAACTTTTAGCACCTGAAGGCTTGACAACAATCTGCAATCCGTTTATATATCCGGTTGCATGTTTGCCCGGTTCGGATAGGCGTTTAATGTCCAGGGCGGAAAGTTCTTTGGCTTTTTTTGGCATTTATAACCCCCTTAAAATAAGAAAAATTTTTCTTTTTGTGGTGCCATAAGAGACACCAAAAAAGCAGAATAAATTTCACAAAAAAACCAAATTCGGGATCGAACCCACAAAAAATGTGATTTTTATGCCTCCATCAGTGTTGCCCAAAAGGCAAAATTTATGTGTCCATTAGTGTTACCATAAAAAAGACAATTAATACATACAAATTGATACAAATTGTGTCAAGTTTTTAATTGGAATAGGCAGGATTTGTAATAATTACGAAAACTTATTGATACAGGTTAAAACGGATTGATACACACAAAAAGCGGCCCTCAGCTCCACCACACAAGATTCCAACAAAAAATTTTAAACGACGAAAGATCCTGGAAAACAACTCGTTTCCGGGTTTTTTTATGTTTTTTTGCCCGATAAAATCCATTGGCACCAGCGGATATCGGGGGGTATTTATTGGGGTATAAGTGAAAATACTTTTTGCCCGCATAGCAGGAAATTAAAAGGGCACGCCAGTGCCACAGTTTTGGTTTTAGAGAGCAATCAATCCATATCCTGTTAAACACCCAAAGTTCCGTCGACTTGGACACTTTTTGCTGAACTTCATTGATCGATCTGAGTATATTTGCTGTGTTGTTGAGTATGAAAAAAAGTTATGAACTTATGCTCAGAATGGGAGTTTATACCGCACTTGCCGTTTGTTTTGCGGGAATTTTAAATTATATAGCAGGCCTTGAAAATCCCTGTCATTTCAAGGAGGGTGTGGTTGAGTGGCTACAGGTACTCTTGCTGGCAATATCTGCCGCCATGTGTTTCTGGATTGCGGCGAGGCGCCCTCTATTAGTGGGAATAGTTATTTTTCTGGTCATGTCGCCCGTCATGTAAATATCTGCTTGGCCCTGGTACTCAGTACATTTCCCATAGAGTCGGCATCACTGATGATCCTGCTGTTGATCGTGGGCTATATCATTCAGGTCCCGACTTTGGCGTTTTTTGCCCAACATTATGGCAAAAAACTGGCAGCTATGACGTGAAGGAGCGTTACCGCTTTAGTCCTGTATCATGATTTGTTCCCGGCGCTTTTAATCTTCAAGATGACGATAAAGGGTTCTTCGGCTAACCCCCAGTATGGCAGCGGCTCTTCTTTTATTCCCATCGACTTTTTCAAGCACGTGGTCAATATATTTCTTTTCGATTTCCTGCAGTGTCGGCAGCATCTCGTATTCCTGTATCAAATTATCTGTAATTTCTCCAGGCAAAGCGCCTGTTTGTTTAATTTCGGCATTGACGCACTGTCTTATGCGTGTGGGCAGATGCTCGACATCCAAACGGGAGCCGTGGCAGAAGGTGACCGCTCTTTCAATCACATTCTGGAGCTCTCTGACATTTCCCGGAAAAGAGTAAGCGCAGAGCTGCTCGATTGCCTCGGGAGTCAGTCCCTGGATCTCCTTTCCCATCTGGAGGCAAAATCTGTTCAAAAAATGGGCTGCTAAAAGCGGGATGTCATCCTTTCGCTCCCGCAAAGGCGGTACTGTAATGCTGAAGGTCTCCAGGCGGTAAAAGAGATCCTGACGGAAACTGCCCTCGTCAATCAAGCTGTCCAGTTTCTGATTTGTAGAACAAATGATTCTTACATCTACTTTTTGCTCCTTGTTGCCGCCTACCGGCCTGAAGGTGCCGTCTTGGAGCACACGAAGCAGTTTGGACTGAAGGTTATAGGGCATCTCACCGATTTCGTCAAGCAGCAGCGAGCCTTTGTGGGTCCGCTGAAAAAGGCCTTCCTTTTTTTTGACGGCACCGGTAAACGCCCCTTCTTCATGGCCGAAAAACTCGCTTTCCAAAAGATCCGCCGGTATGCCGGCGCAGTTGACGGCAAGAAAGGGCGCTTTAGATCGGGGGCTTAAGTCGTGCAAAGCCTTGGCCACCAGTTCCTTGCCGACCCCGCTTTCCCCCTGGATCAATGCAGTGCCTTGGGCAGAGGCAATTTCTCTCAGTTGATCAAACATGACCCGCATTTTCCGGCTTCTTCCGATCATGCCGTGGAAAGCGTCACAGGCCATCAGCTCCCTGAATCGCCTTACCTCCTTTTTCAGCCTGCGATGGCGAAGTGTCCGCTCAATGCTTATCCTTAAATGCTCAAGATCGAGAGGTTTCGCCAAAAAGTCATCCGCTCCGGATTTCAGGGCTTCCACGGCCTGTGGGATGCTGCCGAAGGCGGTTATAATAAGAAACCCCGGCTGAGCGTGAAGCTCCTGGGTCCATGCCAGCAGTGTCATGCCGTCTGCACCGGGCAGCTTCAGATCACTGACCACAAGGTCCGGTTCCCAGGATTTCAGCTGCTCCACTGCCTCTTCCGCTGAATCGACCGTCTTTACAAGGTATCCAGCCTCGTCCAGTTCCTCGTAAAGGAGCTGCGCCAACTGCCTGTCGTCCTCGGCTACAAGGATACATTCCATAGAATTCTCTGAAGATTGCGTTGATGTGAACTCCGCCATTTTATTCTCCCTGCTCCAGCTGCAGTTCCTTGGATTGCATGGGCAGGACGATACGGAAACCGGCACCGCCCAATTCCGTGTCCATAAGTTGAATGGTGCCTTCATGTTCCTGTATGATGCCATGAACCACGGAAAGCCCCATACCGGTATTCTTCCCATTCTTTCTCGTGCTGAAAAAGGGCTCGAATATTTTCGGCTTGACTTCTTCGGCGATTCCGGGACCGTCGTCCTCTACCAGAAATACGACTTCATGGAATTGGTTTAATTCCCATGTGATGCGCACCCGGGTCGTCTCCTCTGCCTGGGCTGCATTGCGCAGAAGATTGATAAGGGCCTGCTCAAAGCGCAAGGGATCGACGTAAAGCCAGGGATCGGATGAGGGGCCTTCAATATGGAAATCAATGCGTTCGCTGATTTCCTTTTTAATGGTTGCAACTGCAGAGCCAGCCAGCTGAGCCGTTCGGGCCCAGCGTCTTTCCTGCATGGCCCCTTTTCCAAAGTCCAGAAGCTGCCGGACAATTTCGCTCATTCGCTGGACCTGCTGACGGATATCCTGGAGACTTTGCCCGTGAGCTGCCTTCATATCTTTATCCCTCAGGCAGCGCTGGGCCTTGCCGTCTATCAGAGATAGAGGTGCCCCCAATTCGTGGGCTACGCCTGCGGCAAGCTGTCCGATAGCGGCCATTTTTTCGCTCTCCCGCAATTTGTTCTCCAAGACTTTCTGCTCTTTTCGTCTTTTATCAATTTCTTCTTCCGAGCGGTCCACGCTATCAAGCATGCCATTTAAAGATCTTGCAAGCGTAACGATTTCCTTTGGACCTTTTAATTCAGCCCGATGGGAGCGTTCGCCTTCCTGGACCCGGGCCATGCTCCGGGTTAGTTCTGTGAAATAGCGTCCTGCGGCCCGGTGAAATCCAAGCAGGACAAAGCCGGATACAAAAAGGCCTGTCCCTGCAAATATGGCGGCAACCAGGATTCGGAGCCTCTGGATATAGTCTTCAAAATCGCTTTTTTTCCGGGTTATCTGAAGCAAGCCGTTGCTATTTCCCGTGGTATCAAAGAGCGGTACGAAGTACGAATAGACCCGCCGGCCCTGAATTTTTTCATACTTTCCCTTGCGTTCCCCGCCTTCAACCACTTCCTTGAGATCTTTTTGTCGTTTTTCAGGCTCGACGGCACCAACCGCTGCTATCTGTTCTCCTTGGGCGTCATAGATGTAGGCGCCATATACCCTTCCAATGTGAAAAACGGATTGCAGGGCCTGGCTTACGCTGCCAAATCGTTCTTTTTCCAGGCTGTAGCTGACCGGCAGGCGAATGGCCCGTGCCACGAGCTG
>JAGYOX010000050.1 GCA_018399235.1 Desulfobacterales bacterium
AGATAAAGGGATTCTGACGAGATCAAACCATTTTGCCAGAATCCGGTCCGGCAATTTTAGTCTGGGACTAAGGACAGTAAAAAGTAATGTCACTTATCCATCTAAAATGGGTGCCCAATATGTTGTGGTTTTTTAAGGAAGGCAATTGGCGCTATATCCCTCTGTTTAGGCCGCCTGAAAGTAGGTCGTCTCCTTGACCGGCGTTTCAAGGGCTTCCAGTGCCTTGGACACGATCCTTCTGCGAAGCGCCTTTTCCTGGCTGACGGGAAATTCGGGATTGCCCAGGACGCAGGTGATGGAGCTTCCCGGTATGATTCGCGGCACCCCCATCATCTCAGGGACAGGTGGGATGGCGGATATCATGGCCACCGGGATGCCTTCCTCTTCGATAATACGGCTGACCGTTGCCCCGCAACGATTGCAGGTCCCTCACGACGATGTCAGGATGACGCCGGTCACTGCTTTTTCACGAAGTTTGGCGGTCATTTCTATGGCAAACTGCTCGCACCGGGCCACAGGCGTTAGGTTGCCCACCGTTACATAGTATTCATCATCCAGGGCGCCGATAAGCCCCTTGGCGCGGAATTCGCTGCAAATGTCCAGCGGGATCAGTCGGTTGGGGTAGTTGTTGATATGGGTGACATCAATGCCGCCATGGATGCATTCAAAATCCTCCGGGTTAAGCGAGGCCCGTCCGGCGATGGAATAGGAAACCCATTTGGTGGCGTCCGAGGACTCCAGTCGATCCGGGTTGCCCTTGGGTACAAGTCCCCCAGTACTGACCAGGGCGATTTTTGATAAGGGCACCTCGATAGGCGGTGCCGGCTCGACCCTTGGAAAATGGGGCGATATCTGCTCTGAAGCGTAGGTGTTTCCGCGAATCTTCGCCAGCAGCATATCCACAGCGCGCTGTGCGCCGTTTTCTGCAGAGAAAGCATTAAACCGGATATCCCGTTTGATGCAGGTCTTCAATTCATCCGGGGAGAGGTCTTCATTCCTTGCCAAACGGTTCACCACATCTGAGACGCGCCCTACGGAAGCCATCATATCCATGGCGGATTCACCGGATTGAACGATCAGCACGTTTGCCGGGCACAGGTTCACCCCCGGGTTCTCTGGGTGCATGCCGACGACCGCCCTGATTCCCACGAAGTGGGCGGCTTCGGCGGCTTCGGCGCAAGCCAGGCCATACCGGCCGCTGCTGAAGGCAGGGCCGGCCACCAGTGCATCTGCTGCGTATTGTTCGATCAGCCCGGCGATTTCGGCCTTAATATGCTCCGGGCTGTATTGCGCGGTGTTGTCGCCGCAAACGATTGTAGCGACAATGGTTGCGGCATCGCTGATTTTATCAGCTAAAAGACGGCCTGGACCGAGCGGGCCAGGGGTTACTGTCAGCGGATACTCGGCCTGGTCTTCCCCACCGATGCCGCCGAAAAACTGGTTTAAATAATGGATAATGCGCATCATCGGGTTTCTCCTGTCAATCGCCCCGGCCCCAGTTGGCAGTTGGCTGCAAAAATGTTGGCAAGGGGGGTTTCCATGGTTTCCATGGCCATATTGTCGATCATCCATCTACCGCATGACCACTGCCCCCCCAGAATGACATCAACGGGCGGTAGCGATATGAGTTCATCCATATTGCCTACTGATATAACGGCGTCCGCGGACTCGGCAAAAGCAATGGGCCCGGGTTTCGCGCCTGTAGGGCCGGCGCTTTCCGCCATGAGCAGTACGGTTTTGATGCCCATCTCTTCGCATGCCTGGCAAGTGAGCATCAAGTCCGCATATGCGTGACCGCATTCCTCGATGGAGATGATCGCCCCGTTCGCATCCAGCAGCTTGGCGGTCTGGGCCGCCAAGTAAGCCGACCGCTGCTTGCCGAAAAAGCCTTCGATCAGGCACTTTGTGACAATAATGCCGGCAAATGCCAGAAGGCCTTTATACTGGTACGCAAACAGCGCCTCCACAATAGGGTTTCGCTGATAGAAATAGGTAGGGTTTCTTGTGGCCCCGATATCATAGTTGCCGCTGACCAATATGCCGTCCATTAATTGTGTGGGATGAACAACAGTAGGCGTTGAGGTAAGCGCTGAGCCGCTTAAAAAGGTCTGGTGTAGATCGGAGAGCAGCATTCCCGGGCAGATATAGACCACATGGGGCGTTTCATTCTTTAGGGTCGAGCTTCTTTCGGGTATCTCATAAGTCCGGATCTCATCCGGGGGGTTTCCAAATGTTGCTGCGCCGATAAAGCGAGCCGCCACAAGCCCGGCATAGCGTGCTACCGATACCCGCTTGACTGGTCCCTGGTCATCGTAGAAGTCGCACCAAAGGATCAGGTTCAAGGTTTTGGAAAACGGCGAATAACGGGCGCCCGGTCCGGACATGTCCACCATGGCCTCGGATACCACCTGGCTGGCAACTTCTCCGGGAACACTGCCGCAAACCATGACAGCGCAGCCATTCAGGGCATGCGTCTGCCCGCGGCCCACAGTGCCGTCCATGGCGCCTAAAAAACCGGGAAATATCTGGCCGTCGCCAGGTTTTGCCCGCGGTTCGATGGCGTCCAGGATGTTGACGATTCGGGTCGACTCGCCCGGCCGGGCCACGGCAATGCCGACCCGCCGGATACCGGCCTCGGCAATCAGATGTTTTTTCAGCTCATCCGCATTAACAGTGAGCACGCCATCCGACCAATTTGTTTCATCCCCCAGGCGCAGCTTGCGCACAGTGTAATTGCACAGTTCGAGCTTATGGGCCGCACCGAGGTGCGCCTGGGGTGCATTCGCCTGATACATGGTTTTGCTCCAGCTTGGTTATGCTGCTTTCGCCTCTCTTATGAATTGCAAGGCATTGATGATCCCATCCCTGTCCAGGACGAATTCCATCGGCCCGACTTCATATTCATACACATCCGGATCAATGTTTTCCCTTACCTGGTCTTCTAAAATGTGATATACGGGGAGTCCCAACGGGATCCCGGCCAATGGACCGGCATAGCTCGGATCGCCGTCTCTAAGTGTCATGGCCACCATGCGGGTGCTCGCCGGGTTCGGCGTTCCCAGCATGGCCACCATCCGGTCGTGCTGACCGGAGGCCACTAAGCGTGCGATGTTTCCCTGCTCTTCCAAGTCCATGGCGCCTGCCGAAGTTCAGACAAAACACTGGGTTTCAGCATAGATGACCTCGGCACCGGCACTTTCGACGCATGCCTGGAGGGCGGGCGCGGCAATACCATCCCGCTCGCCCAGGCACAATACGAGTTTGTCCTTGAGATCGATCATTTTAACCTCCTTTTTTTTGTTGGTGGCTAATTAATGACGGGTTACGCTCTATTAAAAGACTGGCACCGTCGCTGGCACCGGTCATGCGGCCCAGAAACAGGCTGGCCTTGGCGACAAACTGTACGCGTTTCATGGTGCCGGTCGTAAGCCCGGCAATGGCATGCGGTAGATAGGGGAGAGCCGAAGCGATGTGACCCTGGGTGGGAGAAAATCCGGGCATGCCGTGAGAAGCGACAAACTCAGGCATCTGTTCGCGCTTTATTTCGCCTTTTTTGGCGGCAATGGCCGCCAGTATCTGGTAGTTGTTAAAGGGAACGTTGCCGGAGCCCGCCGGCTCCGTAATGTCCGGATTATGTAGCTCCACGGCGTAGCGATCCACGTCGGAAAGACGCAAATGATGGGCATACAGGGGTCCAGCACTCAGGGCGTCGGTCATCTGATGCGCAGCCGATCCCTGGCCCAGTCGGTGGAATGATGAGCAGTCAAGCCGCAGGATGGGGCTAATTCCATCATCTGCCGTCAGGTCAATGGCAACACCCACCAGGACATCCTCCAGGATGGGGTATCCCGATTGCAAGTGTCCCCGAAACTTCATGCCAAGTTTGGGCAGCGACCCGCCGGCAACCACAACCACCCGGCGATGCATGCCGCTGGCAATCAGCGCCGCCCCGAAAAGCATGGCGTGTATGCCTCCGGCGCAGAAGGATTTGACGTCCGTGCCGCCGGCAATGCTGCCGGGCGCCATTTCACCAATGGCTTTGGCCAGGTTACCGCCCCCGCGCTGGTACCTGTCGCCGACAGCCTCTTCACCGCATCCCAGTAAATGGTCAACGGGTAGATCATTATATTTTTTTAAAAGATCCAAAAGGGCGATGGCCCCGGTCACCTTGGCGGCGGCATTTTCTAAAAGCACGGGGGCCATAAGGGATTCGTCTTCGTCATGGGCCGGCAGCAGGACACCCACCGGGTTGGTATCTCCCATGAAAAATGGCTCAGCGCCATTGACAATGGCGTCCGCCATGGCAGTTTTATCGATTTTTTGAATTTTTGCCCCGTTGGCGTGGGCGGCCAAGGCTGTTTCCATGGCAGGGGGAAGATTCCCATTGAACCGCAGAAGCCGGGCGCAATCCCCCCGCGCCATCCAGGCATAAAAAGTGGCCTCATCAATAAATCGTCCCCCCGGCCCTTCCGGCAAGGCGTTGGGCATCGGATGGAGGTGCCACGGCCGTTCAATTTGTGAAAGGGCTTCGGGCGGGAGATTGCCGAGCATTACCTGGTGAGGTGGGTAAGCCACGGCATCTGCAAAGGAACGAAAATTGGAAACAATCTGCTGCCGCAGTCCATTTTTGCTATGGACGATTTCTCTTCTGGGTTTGGAGCCGGATAATACTATTCCGGGCACGTGTACCATAGAAAAGACGGCACTTCGCACGACTGGCTGGACGACGCCCTCGACGCTCATAGCGACTCCTCCAAAATAAAGGGGTGGATAGATCAAGGAGCCAAAATATATTAAAGCGCCTGATAAAAGTAGCCGGTGTGCGTCATCGTGAAGTGTCGTCTATAAGGAAGCAGATGGGTACAGGGCAGCGTAGACGGCAGAATCACCCCGGGTTTGTGGCGGCAGCGCAATTTTTTACCGCCAGCTATATATACGCGTAAGCGTTTCTAGTTTCCGACTAAAGGTTCTATAAGGGCTTGTCAAGTATTTTTGGATATTTAAGATAAAAAAATGAAATTTTTTCCATGTGTTTTTTCAGGGTTTGAAAGGCGGAAAGAGGGATATTTATAACTAACTGGTTTATTTGTAGCTTTTAATATGCTAACCCGTTTTATTAATTTTTTCTATTACACACCTTCGGAGCCGATCCAGATCAATGGATAGAAAACGGATGCCAACCCCCTGTTCACATGAGCGCACGACCTTTCCCTGAGCGTTTATCTTTAACTCCGGCGAACTGGAATCTGAATCAAAGCAAACGGTAATGTCCAAATTGGTGGATACCGGAATTAAGTTGGGTGTTTGTAAAAACATGCCGCAAGCACCGATATCCGTTACGTCACCAGAAAATTTGTAGCTTTTCAAGGTGTCATTCCCATGGGGGAGACTGTATTTTATATAGGCTTTTGTTCCCGGCCATGCTGGACCTCTGGTTGAATTTCTTTGGAATGAATGCGCCATAATTTTATAATCCTTAAATGAAACCTAGTTGGAACGTTTTATGTTTAATAATAGGGTCGTAAAAAGCTTTTTGCGGACCCATTAAACCTTACGCAATAATGAATTATTAATTGAATTGAAAAAAAATGGTATCCGAGCTTATCTGAAATTTTTGTCGGTATTTATCTTACAAGGGCAGGAAAAGGCGGTGATACATGATATGTCAGGTCAGGCGCTTTTTCATCCAGGTGAGCATATACGGCCAGGTGATTGCCGGTGCGTGCCTGCCGATAATCAGGTCGATGTGACCCCAGTGCAGACCGGGTTGTTCCCCACCAAACACCTTGGATGTTTTGTCATTGGCGCCAGCTTTCTCATACGCTTCAATGGTAGATGCTTTGGGAACCGAGTAATCACGGTCGCCGTTAATAAAAAGGATGGGCGAAGTCAGTTGGGCGATATTTTTTTCAAAATCGATACAGCCGTCACTACTGATAAATTTTTTCCGTGTCCCCCACTTAAAGAAGAATTTGATTACGTTAAAACTGGTCCGGTCAAACCCCTTCGTTATTCTTTCGTGGAGGATGTCACGTTCGATGCTGCCGGGATGCCAGATTTGAAGCGGCAACCGGTACCAGTTATGGTCCAACACGCCAAGGCCCATAGAGGCCAAGACCCCGATGTAATCAATATAGAATACTTCGGGCTGGAGTCCTCGGAATGGATAGAATCTGCCCAGGTTGACGCCGGTGTGGGCGATGGTTTTCAGCAGCCGGTTTCCTTTGGCCATTGAGTATGGGCCCCCGATGGAAATGATGCCCCCCAGCTGATCATTAAAGCGGGCGCCGGTGCAATAGGCGATCGAGCCGCCCAAGCTGTGGCCGATGTAATAAAGTTTTTTGCCTTCAGTCATTTTGGCGATGGTCTTGAAAAAAGCCGGCATGTCATAAAACAGGTAATTCTCAAATTCCGCCGGGTAGGCGCTTCCGTTGGCCCGGCTTAACCCGTGGCCGCGGAGTTCAATATTAAAGGTTTCAAATCCATTGGCAATCAAATAATTTTCAAAACTGCGACGGGTGAGGGTCCAGGTATATCGGTTCTGCCCGAGTCCATGGACCAGCATCACCGCGGCGATTGGTCTTTGATCCATCGGGGCTTTGCGGATCATTATCAGATTCATTCCATCATCGGTCGTAACCGTATGCAATGAGCGAAAGTAGGTGACGGTTTCATCCCCATCGATAATATTTGTGCAGGTTTGTGTGTTTTTCATTTTGATATATAGGGTGCTTAAATTTTTCAGTCTATAGATCGCGGGATTATACCGGGATATTTTTGGATTTCAAGTCAAAACCATGCTTCTGTCAAATTCATGCTTTATGAAAAGGGAAAATGATTCTAGCCTGGAAACCCGCCGTATTTTGGACATAATTTGACACTTCTTCATTATTAACCTATATTTAAGCTAGATATAGCAGAGTCTGAACGTACAGAAGATCCGACTTCTGTTTTTATGTGATTGCATGAGTTGTTCTCTACCCGGAAGTTGCCAGATTATTTGCAGGGTTTCTTGCCACCCGAATAATCCATTTTTGGGAGAAAGGAGGGACCATGAAGACAACAAGAGCAAGATCCGTTGAACAGATCGTCGAGGATCAAGTCCAACAGTGGCAGCGGCTGCGCTCACAAAAAAAAGCAGAAGTCCCAGAGGTCTCGGTGATAACCATATCCCGGGAATGCGGTAGTGAAGGAACGCGTCTGGCCGAACTGCTTGCCGAGGAGCTGGGATTCAGTTTTTTTGACCGGGAGGTCATCCAGGAAATCGCTAAAAGCGCCAAGATTAGTGACCGGCTGTTAAATACGCTGGATGAGAAGGGGCTTAATATGGTCGAAGAATCCATAGCCTCGCTGGTTAATGAACGGCATTTATGGCCGGATCAGTTTCTTCGGCATCTCATGAAGGTAATAGGCGCCATCGGCCGGCACGGCAGGGCGGTAATTGTCGGTCGGGGGGCCAATTTTGCTCTGTCATCGTCCTCCAACCTGCGTGTACGCGTAATCGCCTCCCTGGACCGCAGAGTCCAGAACCTCTCAAAAAAATATCAGATATCCTATGAAGAGGCCCATAAGCTGGTACTAAAAACCGATGCAGACAGGCGATCATTTTCTCGAAAATATTTTTATGCGGATATTTCTGATCCGCTGCACTACGATATGATAATTAATACGGATGCCCTTGAAATGCGGAATGCAGTCAATGCGGTAAAAGCCGCGCTTGAAGATATGCACTGAGTAAGCGTGCCGGGCATTTACTTGACGATTTGTTTCAGTAGATCGGCCGCTTTTTCGTTTTCCTCCCGGTTTTTCAGCGAAATGCGGATAAAATTGTCTGAAAGACCGTTGAAATTGCTGCAGTTACGGATGAGAATGCGATGCCGGGCCATTTCAGTCCAGACCATATCCGCCGTCAAACCTTTTAGCTCCGCCAGTAGAAAATCGGTTTCAGAAGGAAAGAACCGGATTTTCGGCAAGTTTCGGAAATATTCGACGAATCGGTGTCTTTCCGCCGCAACAAAGTCCCGTGTAGATTCGATAAATCCCTTTGTGGCTGATGTTTGTGTAAGCAGATAACAGACAGCCTCTTGGGCCAGGCTGTTGACGCCCCACGGCATGGAGTAGTCGGAGAGTTTTTGAATCAACTTTTCGTGCCCGATTAAAAAACCGACCCGTAACCCGGGAATGCGGAAAATTTTGGACATGGATGAAAGGATAAGGACATTTTCCAAATTCGTATGCATCAGGCTCTCTTTATCACTGTTTAAAACAAACGGCAGATAGGATTCATCAATTATAAACCAGGTTTTAGGATGTCTCCGGCAAAGAGGCGCCAGGTCAGCCGCAGGAACCAGTCGGCCGGTGGGATTGTTCGGATTGCAGATAAAAACCGCATCGTTTCCGGCAATTTTCTGCTCGAGTGCGGTGATATTTGGGGTAAAATTTTCAGCTGCCGAGGTATAAATATAATCACAGGCCACTCCCTGCATCCGGCAGGCGTCTGCATAGTCCGCATAGGTGGGGGCCAGTATCAATGCCTGCTTTATCTTTAAAGCCCGGGGCAGGGTATAAATAAACTGTGTCGTGCCGTTTTCGGCAAGCAGACGGTTGGCAGAAATTCCAAGCCACTTTGCAGCCGCAGTTTTCATCCGGCCTGCATCCGCTTCCGGCAGGGCAAAGATGCTTTCCAAACGGGTGTTTAGGTGCTCCATCAGATCCGGGGGCGGGCCCAGAGGATTCATGTTGCTGCTCATGTCAACAATGTTCTTTGGGTCGCACGCCAATTGGTGCGCCAGCTCATGGATATTTCCCCCATGGCCTATGATCATGGTGTCCCTCCTATGGCAAGTGCGAGAAAAAGCAGAGATTCGGTAGCTTCAGTCATGGCACCCAGCATATCCCCGGTGATACAGTCCATGCGGCGGCGATAATAAAAAATAATTCCGGATACAAGGCCAAAGAAAACAAGGATCAGCCAGAGCCCCCGCCAGCCGAGAAGGAGGCTTAGCAGCAGACAGACCCCAAGTCCCCAGAAATCTTTAAGGTGAATGGGGCTTTCAAAAAGATCGAGGCCGGTGCCGCCGCTCGGACGCCCATAGGAAAATAGATAGACCCCGAATATCATTGCAGAACGGGCAAACGCGGGAACCAGCAGAAGAATCAGGAATCTTTGGAGTGAGGCAGGTACGGGTAAGGCGGAAATCCCGGCAAATTTAATGGCCAGACCGCAAATCACGGCGGTCATACCCATTACCCCGATCCGGCTGTCCTTCATGATGGCAAGGACGGTCTTTTTGTCCCGATGGCCGAAAAGTCCGTCTGCACTATCGGCCAGTCCATCCAGGTGCAGGGCCCCGGTGAGTAGAATCAAGAGTACCACATCCAAAATTGCCGGAACAAGGCCACCCGGCCACAATTGAAGAAAAAGGGCATCAAATGCTGCCAGTACTGAGCCCAGAATGAGGCCGACCACGGGAAAGTAGGCGATCATCTCCCTGGGGTAATAGGCGGCGGTTCTACCCGCCGGCAGGATGGTAATAAACTGAATGGCGGCGCGGAGGTATTGCATCAGCTGGTTCCGTATGGTCTATAAATTATTTTCATCTGGATTTTTCTCCGATTATCGAAATATCAATCTTTTGTTTTTTTTGCTGTCGCTGGCCGGCATGCAGATGGAGACGTGGCTAGATGGCTGGGGGGGTATGGGGTGGGATCGTTGTCCGTTGGAGCAGGCATTTAAACCCCTGTATGGCCGAATCCGCCGGAATCCCGCTTTGAGGTTTCAAGTTCGTCCACTATAGCAATTCGTGCCTGGCAGACTTGGTGGATGACCATCTGCGCGATGCGGTCGCCGCGGTTGATGGTAAAATCGGTTTTGCCATGGTTGATCAGGGCGATTTTGACTTCCCCCCGGTAATCCGCGTCAATGGTCCCGGGGGAATTGATGAGGCCAATGCCGTGCTTGACCGCCAAACCGCTTCTGGGGCGGATCTGGGCTTCATAGCCATCCGGCAGGGCAATAGCAAAGCCGGTTGGAATCAGAGCGATATCTCCGGGAGTTAATATCGTCGGTTCGGATACCGCCGCGCATAAATCCATACCGGCGGAATGGGGCGTCATATAACGGGGAAGCGGGATATCCGCATCTTCATCCGGTCGGAGCCGTCGGCATGGAATATTTATTGCGGGCGTCATCGCAGTTTAGGTGACTGTTATTGGGGGTTGGAATGTTTTTTCCGGTTGTCGGGGCCGGATTTGTTATCAGATGTCATCAGGGCCTTTCGGCTGAGCTTGATCCGGCCTTCCGGCGTAATATCAATCACCTTCACTTTTATGGTATCACCCTGTTGGATTTCATCGGTCACCTTTTTGATTCGGTACGGGGCGATCTCCGAGATATGGACCAGGCCTTCGGTTTTGGGTTTAATTTGAACAAATGCGCCGAAATCGGTAATCTTTACCACTGAGCCTTCGTAGGTTTCGCCGATTTCCGGATCCATGCCGATTCCCTTGACAATTTCCATTGCCTTATCCGCATCATCTTTTTTAAGGGCGGCGATTTTGACAATGCCGGAATCATCAATTTCAATCTGCGTATCCGTGTCGCTCTGGATGGAACGGATCATCTTGCCGCCAGGCCCGATGATATCCCCGATCCGTTCCGGGCTGATCTGGACGCTGTAGACGATCGGCGCATAGGGGGAAAGCTCTTTTCGCGGCGCATTGATGGTTTCCTGCATTTTTTCCAGAATATGCAGCCGCCCGGCCTTGGCCTGATCGAGAGCTTTTTCAAGGATGTTGCGGGATAGCTCCTTGATTTTGATATCCATCTGAACCGCCGTAATACCCTTTTTAGTGCCGGCGACTTTGAAATCCATATCCCCGGTATGATCTTCATCCCCCAAGATGTCTGAGAGAACGACAATTTTTTCGCCCTCGGCAACAAGGCCCATGGCAATGCCGGAGACCGGGTCTTTAATTGGCACCCCGCCGTCCATGAGCGCCAGGGAGGCGGCGCATACCGTTCCCATGGAAGATGAGCCGTTGGATTCGAGGACCTCGGAGACAATTCGAATCGTATACTCAAAGTCCTCTTTTGGCGGCAATACCTTTTCGATAGCCCGCTTAGCCAGCGTGCCGTGCCCGATATCCCGCCGGCTGGGGCCGCCCGGCCGTTTGACTTCGCCTACGCAGTAAGGGGGAAAATTGTAATGGAGCATAAACGGTTTGGTCTCCTCGCCGCTCAAGGTTTCCACCCGCTGTTCATCCTGTCCGGATCCCAGCGTCATGGCCGCCAGCACTTGAGTCTCGCCGCGCGTGAAAAGCCCGCTGCCGTGTACCCTCGGTAGAATGCCGGCTTCACAGGCAATCGGCCGGATTTCGTCAAACTGTCGGTTGTCTATCCGCCGGCCTTGGTTCAGGATCATATCCCGGCAGAGGTCGTGCTCCATGTCATTTAATATGCGGTACACATCCTTTTTCCGGTCTTCGTATGCCTCGCCCAGGGTTTCAAAAGTTTGCGCCTTGATATCTGAAAGCGCTTTTTTTCTCTCGATTTTTCCGGCAATGCTCAGGGCTTCGGCAATTTTTGGACCGGCCTCTGCCTGAATTTTTTCCGCAATTTCCTTATCCGGGGCAGCAGCTTCTAAAACGCGCTTTTGCACGCCGACGCTTTCTTTTAATTTTTCCTGGAGCTCAATGATGGGCTGGAGCTTTTCGTGGCCATAGTAGATAGCCTCGATCATTTCAGCCTCACTGACCATATCGCCGCCTCCCTCAACCATAATGACGCCAGTCTTGGAGCCGGCAACAATCACATCGATATCCGAGATTTTGCGCTGTTCAATGGAAGGATTGACAATAAGTTCACCGTCGATGCGGCCGACACGGACCATGGCGATGGGACCGTCAAAGGGGATATCCGAGATCTCAAGCGCCGCGGATGCCCCGTTTAACGCCAGAATGTCGGGATCATTGACTTTGTCCATGGACAGCACCGTTGCGATGACCTGGGTTTCAAAACAGTAACCCTTTGGAAACAGCGGCCGCAACGGCCGGTCCGTGAGCCTTGCCGTAAGGGTTTCTTTCTCGCTGGGCCGCCCGATTTCCCTGCGGAAGTAATTCCCCGGAATCCGGCCGGCGGCATATATTTTTTCCTGGTATTCAACGGACAACGGCAAAAAATCGACATCCGGCCGTTCTTCGCCGGTTGAGACTACGGTGACCAGGACGATGGTCTCGCCATATTGGACCCAGACCGATCCCGACGCCTGTTTGGCCACTTTGCCGGTCTGGATGCTTAATGTTTCCCCACCGATTTGGGTTTTAAATGATATTTCCATAGTTATCTCCTGAGAATAGGTAATACGCCACCGATACATTCCCCGGTGGCGCAGGGGAAGGGGGTCTTATGCGGGATTTTTCGGATTGATTTACCGTCTGAGCCCAAGCTCCTTGATAATACCTCGATAGCGCTGTACATCCTTATTCTTGACATAGTTCAACAGGCGTCGACGTTTACCGACCATCAGGAGCAACCCTCTTCGTGAGTGATGGTCTTTTTTATGAATCTTCAAGTGTTCGGTTAAATGGCTGATTCGATCTGTTAACAAGGCAATCTGGACCTCCGGAGAACCGGTATCACTGTTATGCAGTTTGAATTTTTCAATCGTATCTTGTTTTCTGATTGCTGGGGTAGTCACTATATGCCTCCTTGGAAAATTTTTTTTTAAGCTTTAGGCCTGATGGAACACGCAACAATAATCCAGGCGATCCCGGTTTTCCGAACGGGAAAGGACCGCCAGCAGGTTTCCATCTGAATCTATAATCTTGATGTAATCGCTTTCAGGTATGGAGTCAATATCATGTTGATAAATTATTTTTCCATATTTTATCCGTTCTGTCAAAGCCCTATCCGCCGTATATGCACTCATGCCGCGAAGGGCATGGGCCATGGGGATAATTTTTTCCGAAAGCCGGCCCATGGCCGCCAAGTGTTCAAGTTTTTCAAGCGGTTCGGCTTCATCGATCCGAAAGCCGCTACTTTCAATCCGCCGCAAATGTTTCAGATGGCCGCCGCAATCCAGTGTGTTGCCGATGTCCGCACAAAGGGTCCGGATATATGTTCCGGATGAGCAATATACCCTAAACCGGATTTTGGGTAAATCAATGCTTTTAATCTCGATTCGGCCAATCTTAACCCGGCGTGCCGGTTTGTGAACGGGCTTGCCGCTTCTAGCGTATGTATACAACGGTATCCCATTGTGCTTTAAAGCGGAATACGCCGGCGGTATCTGGCTGATTTCACCCTGGAACCGATCCATCGCCTCCCGGATGATCCGGTTGCCAATTTCAGGCACTGCCTGTTTTTTAATAATGGTGCCGGTAGCATCCTGGGTGTCGGTTTCTGTTCCCAAAACCATGACTGCGTCATAAGTCTTCCAGCCATGAAGAAAAAATCGTGAAAGCCGCGTTGCCTGGTTAATTAAACATAGTATAACACCCGTGGCAAAAGGGTCAAGCGTGCCCGTATGACCTGCTTTTTTGACTTCCGGGGACCTTTTGATTCGGTTAACCACGGTAGCGGAGGTGATTTGCTCCGGCTTATCAACAATCAAAATCCCGCTGGGTAACTGGCGCATGATATAACAACTTTATAAGAAGTCTCCACTTTCAGCTGGGATTCAAAGGTGATCCGAGAGATCAAAAATCGTTGCTTTCAGTTCCGCCAGCGATGCCCTGGTATCAAAACCGGCCGCGTTCTGGTGGCCGCCGCCGCCAAAGGAGGATGCAATTGCTGCGGCATCCACGGATCCATCCGACCTTAAACTGACATGAAACCGGTTCCCCCGCTTTTTGTCCATGCTGTTTTTGCGTTCAAAAATTAATGCCGCAAGGCGCACATTTTCTATCCGCTTGGCGTAATTGATCAACCCGTTAACATCTTCGATTTGGGTGCCCGCCGCGTCCAGCATTTTTTGGGTCAGTGTCATCACCGAGAGTTTACCGTTTTCCGAGAGTTCTATGGTATCAAACGCCATATTCAAAAGTTTGATTCGGTTCAGCGAGATGGTTTCATACACATGATGGGCCACCTTATAGGGATCCGCCCCGCGAGTGACCATTTCATGAGAAATTTCAAATGCTTCCGGTGTTGTATTGGAAAATCGAAAAGAGCCGGTATCCGCCATAATTCCCGTGTATATAGCATAAGCAATGCCGGTATTAATCTGAATGTCGAGCTGCCGAATCAGCCGGTAAACCATCTCTGCTGTTGAAGACGCCCCGGGATCAATATATTGGAAATTCCCGAAGCGGGTATTTGTCAAATGATGGTCTATATTAATCAGTGCCGGGATTTTACTTACCGCTGAAGCCGCCTCACCAATCCGGCCCAGGTCCGAGCAGTCCAGAATCACGGCGGTGTCGTAATCGGATATATTCCCGGGATCTTTTTTAATCCGGTGAATTGACGGAAGAAATTGATAAACCGCAGGTATCGTGCTTTCATTGTATAAAACCACATCCATTGAGATCTCTTCCAGTGCCAGCCCCAGGCTGAGAAGCGCCCCGATGGCGTCGCCATCCGGATGAATATGGGATGCGAGCAGAATCTTTTCACTTTTTATCAGTTGATTGATTATTTGTTGAATGCTCATTTTTTAATCGTTCGATGACCCTATCCATATGAAATCCATACTCAATGGATTCATCATAAAAAAACTGAAATTCAGGCATATACCTCAGATTCAGTTCTTGTGCAAGAGTATATTTTATAAATCCATGCGCTTTTTTGAAACCGGCAGCGGCTTGTTCCCGGCTGGTCTCATCTTCGGCGGATGTGACAAAATATACACGGGCCAATTTCAGATCCCGGGTCATATCTACCCCAGTTATACTGACGGCTTGAAGCCGCGGGTCTTTGATTGATTTTTGCAGCAGGTCCGAGATCGCCTCCTGGATCAATCCGCTGACGCGTTCTGCTCTGTTAAATGGTTTCATACGTTAATAATTTCCATTTTTGTATCAATGAGCTCCGCCAAATACAGATTTTCTGTAAAGACAATGAGTTTGTCCATCTTTGAGTTAATCATTCGCCGGTCGTTGCCCACCATGGCAAAGCCAATTTCCGCCCGGGTAAGCGAGTCATTTAAACGCACCTCTGCAATTGAGGCATTAAACCCGTTCCGAAGCCGTTGTATCAAGGACTTGATGATTCCCCGTTTTTCTTTAAGGGATCGGCAATCATGAAGTCTCAGGGTAATTACGCCCGAGCCGATGACCATCAGATAATCCTTAAATCCTGACTCTGACTTCTCCGGAGGATTCCCGTTTTATATAATTTCGGGCTTGATCTCCTCGAGATAATAGTTTTCCAGTACATCGCCGATTTTGATGTCATTGTAGTTTTCGATCCGTATGCCGCATTCGTAATTTTGCGCCACTTCTTTGACGTCATCCTTAAATCGTTTTAAGGTACCGATTTTACTGTCAAAAGTGACAATTCCCTCCCGAATGAGACGCACGTTCAGTCCGCGTTGTATTTTTCCATCCGTTACGTAGCAGCCGGCGATGGTGCCTATATTCGGAACATGAAAGACCTGCCGGACTTCGGCCCGTCCGAGGATCTTTTCTTCAAACTTGGATTCCATCAGGCCGACCATGGCATCCTTGATGTCTTTGATGGCATTGTAGATGACATCATAATAGCGGATATCCACATTTTCTTCTTCGGCCATTTTGACGACTTTGGCGCTCGGCCGGACATTGAAGCCAAGGATAATAGCATTTGATACGGTAGCCAGGGAGACATCGGATTCATGGATAGGGCCTGCAGCGGAATGGATGACGCTGATTATGACTTCCTCAGTGGATAGTTTGGTCAGCGAATCCTTCAAAGCTTCAATAGAACCCTGGACATCCGCTTTGATGATAAGGTTTAAATCCTTGACCTCACCTTCCATCATTTTTTCATAGAGTTTATCCAGGCTTAGCCGACTGGAGCGGGCTAAATCCTTTGACCGCTGCTTGTGCTGGCGGTGCTCACTGACCTGTTTCGCATCTTTTTCCGCGGAGAGGATGATAAATTCATCTCCCGCCATGGGAACGCCTGAAAGGCCAACGATTTCAACCGGATAGGATGGAGTGGCGGATTGTACCTGCTGTGCCCTGTCGTTGTACATGGCTCGGATTTTACCGTAATACATTCCGCAGACTATCGGATCACCGGTTTTAAGGCTCCCTTCCTCGACCAGCAGGGTGGCTACGGGGCCCCTTCCGGTATCCAGTTTGGATTCAATCACGTGACCCTTCGCCGGCTTGTTTGGATTTGCTTTTAATTCGAGGACTTCAGATTGCAAGAGGATCATTTCCAACAGTTCGTCGATACCGATTTGTTCTTTGGCCGATACATTCACAAAAATCGTATCTCCGCCCCAGTCCTCCGGCACCAGCCCTTTTTCCGCGATTTCGCGTTTGATTCGATCGGGTTCCGCGTTGTTCTTATCAATCTTGTTGACCGCCACGATGATCGGCACCCCCGCCGCACGGGAATGATCAATGGCCTCGATGGTTTGTGGCATCACCCCGTCATCGGCTGCAACAACAAGTACGACGATATCCGTAACCTGGGCGCCCCTTGCCCGCATCGAGGTAAATGCCTCATGCCCCGGTGTATCCAGAAAGACGATTTCACCCTTATCCAGCTCAACATAATACGCCCCTATGTGCTGGGTGATGCCGCCGGCTTCACCCTCGGTCACCTTGGTTCGGCGGATGACATCCAGAAGAGAAGTTTTGCCGTGATCCACATGGCCCATGATGGTGACCACCGGCGGGCGAGGGGCCAGCTGGGCCGGATCATCTATTTCAGTCTTCAGAATAGTTTCTTCTTCGAAAGATGCCCGTTCCACTTCAAAATTAAATTCTGCGGCCACCAGGTTTGCCGTTTCAAAATCGATGGTCTGGTTGACGGTTACCATCATTCCCATACCCATAAGGGTTTTAATCAGTTCATTGGCTTTGATACCCATTCGTTTGGCCAGATCAGCAATAACAATGGTATCATCAACTTTAATACGGCGTTTGATCGCCTTTGGCGTCGTAATTTGTGGCTTCTGCTCCACCGTTGGTCTGGGCGCCGGTTGCTTGCCTTTTTTACGGCTTTTTTTGCCACGGCCAAAGCTTTTATCATAAAGCGCATCGCCTTCCACAATTTCTTTGCGCCGCAAAGCGGTTTTTATTTTGCCGGAATCACGTCCTTTGTCTATTTCAGCGGGTTTTTTACGCCTGCCTTTTTTCTTGCCGGCCTCTTCTTCTTCCGGTTCTGGCGGGGCGGGTTTTATTTTATCCCGTTTTTCTTCTTTCTCCGATATCTTTGGCGGCACCTCCGGCTCTTCCGGCAGTTCTTCTTCAGTCGGAATTTCTTCTGATTCTTCGGGTTCCAGAGGTGTTTCCGGCATTTGAATAACTTTGGCCGGCGTTTCCTTTTTGCGTTTCTTTTTGGGTTTGGCTTTGGCCGGTTTTTTCCTGGCTTCGGGTTTTTCTTCAGGCTGTTCAGGTTCTACCGGTCTTTCCGGCTCGGGCGTCGCTTCAGAAGGCGCCTCCGTTTTTTTAGTGGTCTTATCAACTCCCGGAGTCTCTGCTGCTTTGCCTGTTTCCGGCTCTCCCGGCGCGGCTTCGGCTTTTTCAATATCTTCTGTAGCTTCAGCGGCTTCACTCGTCTCCGTAGTTTTCGCCTCAACCTGAACGGCTTCCTCTTGTTGTGCTTCCTGAGATGGCGTTATTTCTGCCGGAGCTTCCGCTTCGGCTTCTGGTTCAGGAGCACGCCTTCGCCTTCTTCGGATGACATTCGGCTTAATCCGTTTGGCTTCATAGACCTCGTCTTTCCTGTTTTCTCCATAAAATTCTGATTTTATTTTAGATATAGTTTCTTCTGTAATTGTAGACATGTGATTTTTGACGTCAAACTCCATATCCTGGAGTTTTGCCACGAGGTCTTTGTTTGTCATGTTCAGCTCTCTGGCGAGTTCATAAACTCTTATTTTTGCCATCCATCCCCCTAGCTATACTTACATATCCCACTAAGACTGATTATTCCGGCGCATCGTTCGATTTTTCTGGTGCATCCGGTGCAGAGATTGCTCGTTCGGCGTCGTCGATAAGGTTTTGAGCCGCTTCTTCAGAAATTTGGCCGGCCGCCGCAATTTCCTGCACTGTAGCTTTCGCCAGATCTTCCGCCGAAAAAAATCCGTTTTGGACAATAAGGTCTGCCAGCCCCTCTGTCATGTCCGGTAAACTTAAGAGGGATTCATACCCTTCCTGTAATGTTTCATTATATCGGGTTTCACTTTTTACATCAAGCTGCCAGCCCGTTAGTTTGGATGCCAGTCGAACATTTTGCCCCTGCCTGCCGATGGCAACTGAAAGGGCATCATCCGGTACCACAACTTCCATGGCATGGTTGGTTTCATCGATAATGACCCGGGAGATGTCTGCAGGCGCTAGTGCATTGCAGACAAATTTTGCCGGATCCATATGCCAGGGAATAATATCGATTTTTTCGCCTTTCAGTTCCTGCACCACGCTTTGCACCCGGTTGCCTTTAATCCCGACACAGGCGCCCACGGGGTCAATGTCCGGGTCATTGGTGCTGACGGCGATTTTTCCCCGGCTGCCCGCATCCCGTGCGGCAGAAACGATATTGACGATACCTTCACTTATCTCCGGCACTTCGGTTTTGAACAGGTTGATCAAAAAAGCCGGGTGCGTTCTGGACAGCACGATCTGCGGTCCCCGGCTTTCTTCATGTACCTTCAGGATATAGGCGCGGATTCTATCTCCCCTTCGGTAAATCTCTCCGGGGATCTGTTCGCGTTTTGGCAGCTCGGCCTCGGCCTGGCCCAGATTGACAATGAGTTCATTTCTGGATATGCGCTGGACGATGCCGTTGATATTTTCACACTCCCGGTCAATAAAATGGTTGAATACGGCACTGCGTTCAGCCATTTTTAATTTCTGGATAATCACCTGTTTGGCTGATTGGGCCGCAATGCGGCCGAAAGTGGTGGTATCCATCTTTGTTCCGAGATCATCGCCGATTTCACATTCCGGATCCAGTCCCCGGGCTTCTTCCAGTCTAATCTGAAAATCGGGGTCGGTGACTTCATCTACGACTTCCTTGAATTGGAAAACCTCAAGCTCGCCGGTTTCATCATTATACTGGATTTCAATGTCGATTTTGTTGCCGAATTTTTTTTTGGCGGCAGAACGCAGAGCTTCTTCCAGGGTCTTTACCAGGACATTGAATTCGATGCCTTTGTCCCGGCTCACCTGCTCGATAACGCGTTTCATGTCTGTGATTAGCATATGTGCTATCTCCGTTATATATAATTAACAAGTCTTGCCTTGATTATTTGTGAATGCGCAATCCCCAAAGTTTCGTCGTCGATGGTAAGCCAGACCGTTTCATCGGAATAGCCCGCGAGCACGCCGGTGAAATTTTTTTGTCCGTTGATCGGTCTGGATAACCGGATTTTTGACCTATACCCACGGAACCGTTCAAAATCCGATGGGCGGGACAATGGCCGTTCCGGCCCCGGCGATGAAACCTCCAGTGTATATGCGGCATCGGTTTCCAGCTTAATATCCAGTATGTCGCTGAGCTGCTGGCTGACCGCAGAGCAGTCATCCAGGTTCACACCGCCCGGTTTTTCGATATAAACCCGGAGGATTCGCCCCGTGGATTCTCGCTGGTATTCAATATGGATCAGCTCCACGCCCTCGGAAGCGCATAACGGCTCCGCCAGCTCCCATACCCGGGATTCGACTTCACGCTCTTTTTCCATCCCCGAAACCCCCGGCAGGGTTTTACGGGAGGAATCTTTTGCTGTTTGTTTTTTCTTTCCCATAACCTGCTTTAAGAAAACAAAAAACGGGCAAATTGCCCGTTTTACCAAGGCCGCTCATTTTTTATATAAACCCCGTAGGGGGTATATACATCAATGGAGCGGGCAACGAGATTCGAACTCGCGACACCAAGCTTGGGAAGCTTGTACTCTACCAACTGAGCTATGCCCGCATTCTTAACCGTAATTTTATACGACAGAAGTATTAATTTGTCAATATCAAATTTTAATTAATAATAAGATGATATGGGGTATTCTTAAATTTGGAAGTAACCCCCCCGGCCAAGGGCCAAGGCCCGGGACCGAACCTATAAGTAACTTTTACTGCCGAGTAAAGGCTCTGAGGGAGAATCGAAATCTCAAATCTGATGGCTTCGTAAAAAGTCCAATATCTGTGTTGCGCCGCATCCCTCGGAATTTCACGTACAGCTAAGTACGCTGCATTCCTCGGGATTTTGCGCGCCCCCTGATTTTAAACGGGGCTTGAACTTTTTACTTTGCCATCCTAAAATCGACTTTTTACGAGATTGTCGGGATTTGATTTTTGGAATTTGTTTGTCATTTGAATATTGTAATTTGGGATTTAACCATGAACCATGAACCTTAAACCTTAAACCGTTAAGTTACTTAGAAGTAATCCCCCGGGCCAAGGGCCGGGACCGAACCTATAAGCAACTTTTATGGTAGATCCGATGTAGAGACGGGCT
>JAGYOX010000051.1 GCA_018399235.1 Desulfobacterales bacterium
TCAATTGATATTAAAAAAAATATTACTTATTATCTTTGTATCGGAAGGGATCAAAATGTCTAATTATTTTGGTGTGCAAATTTTTGATTTTATTAGATGGATGGTGGAGATGAGGGGGATCGAACCCCTGACCTCGGCGTTGCGAACGCCGCGCTCTCCCATCTGAGCTACATCCCCACAAATGATCTTTTGAATTGACCGAATTAAATAACACCATATGGGCTTTAAGGTCAATAAAAAATCCATCCGCTATGAAATTTGTGATATATGCGTCATTTCTTTTCGAATGCCAAACCGGGTCAGCGTGAAGTCATACTTTACCGGATCCTCCGGAGACCATCGCCTGAAGGCCTCGGTTATTTCGATGGCGGTTCTCATATTGGCCTGTTTTCGATCCGTCAACCCAAGCTTCCGGCATATCCGAAACATATGGGTATCCAATGGGATGATAAGCATTGACGGCGAAATGTCATCCCACCCGCCGGGGTCCACCCGGTCTTTCCGGACCATCCACCTTAGGAAAAGATTCATCCGCTTGCAGGCGCTCCCTTTCTCCGGACAGGCCAACAAATGTCCGGGCCCTCCATACCTACAGTCTTCAAGCATTTCCCCGGCAAAACGACAGAGAGCCGAAAAAACGGTCTGATCCTCCTCAGCCACACACGCTTTGAAGCATTGGCGCAGGGAGCCGTGCTTAGCCAGGACCCTTTGGATGGCGGATAATAACGCCGCCATATGGCAGTCTCTGGCGAATCGATGGACAAAGCCGGACATATCCCGCCGAATCCGATCGACGGATTCACTCATCAGGTATTCATAGGGCGACGATCGCATCCGGGCCAGCAGATCATAGACGCTCTTCAGGATCTGCCGAACCTGCCCGTATGCCAGGGATGCGGCAAGCAGGGCGACGATTTCGCGATCCGCCGGGTTGTCATATCCATAAAGGCACTCCAAGGGGTCGGGATGGACGTACCGACGACGGTTATACTTTTCATATTGGGTATCCAGCCAGTCCTTCATTGTTTGCAGATTGCTTTTAGTCAAACAACTGTCCGGGCTCTACGCCAAAAGCTTTAAACACCTTAGCAGCCGGGCAAAACCCGGTAAATGAGGCCTGAATCATGTTCACGCCAACAAATGCAGTCAATATCAGCCAGTAATAACTATGGACTACGGCCAGCAAAATGCTGACAAGTAGAATAATACCGGCGAATCGAAATACCAGTCGGTCAAGGTTCATATCGGCACCCCCTTTTTTTAACCGTTTAAAGTCTACCTCATTTTCCATTGATACAGCATCAAGCTGTTCGTTACTACAGATATACTGCTTAGCGACATAGCCAGGGCCGCCAGCATGGGGTGGAGCTGCTGCACGAATGCGGGCGCCCAGCCAAACGGCATTAAAATTCCTGCCGCCACAGGGATCAGCACGACATTGTAACAGAACGCCCAGAACAGATTCTGCCTGACGGTCCGCATGGTGCGCCGGCTTAAGCGAACGGCCAGTGAAACACCGGTTACGCTTCCGCTGCTTAATATTACACCGGCGGTTTCAATCGCCACATCGGTCCCGGAACCAATGGCAAACCCCACATCCGCCTGAGCCAATGCCGGCGCATCATTGATCCCGTCCCCCACCATTCCGATGGCCCGATCGGGGGATTGAAGCTCTTGAATCCGGGCGGCCTTTTCATCCGGCCGAACCTCGGCAATAACGTTGTCAATGCCTAATTGCCAAGCTATTGCCCGGGCCGTAGCCGTATTGTCACCTGTCAACATAAGCACCCGGCACCCCAGGGCATGAAGCTGGTCCACGGCCTCCCTGGAATCCGGCTTTAAATGGTCGCCCACTGAAATCAGCCCCAAAAGCTGACCCTCCCGAATGACGGAGATAACCGTTTTGCCTTTTTCCTGAAGCGAACGGATATTTTCTTCAACCCCGGAAAAGTCGATATCATAAGCGCGAAGCCAATCCGGGCGCCCCACTGTTACAACAGTCCCGTTAATAAGCGCCTCAACCCCGCTTCCCCCGTGGGCCTTAAAATTTTCCGCTGGCAGGAGATCCAAGGATTTGTTAGCGGCGTCTGCTGCAATCGCCCTGCCAATGGGGTGCTCCGAGCCGGCTTCTACAGAGGCTGCAATCCGCAATAACTCGTCAGCCGAATCCACCGCATTTTCAGCAGGCAATACATCAAAGACCGCCGGTTCGCCGAGGGTCAGCGTGCCGGTTTTATCAAGCACCAAAGTATCCAAACGGGCCGCCGTTTCCAAGGCCTCACTGTTTTTAAACAAGACCCCCTTTTCCGCGCCTTTGCCCATGCCCGCCATCATGGCCGTGGGGGTGGCCAGTCCAAGTGCGCAGGGACAGGCAATCACAAGGACGGCCACCAACCGGATCATTGAGGGTACAAAAGCGCCCGTTAAAATGAGCCAGATGATTAGGGTCAAAACCGCTACGCCGATGACCGATGGGACAAAATAGGCGGCCACGCGGTCTGCCACCGCCTGAATCGGCGCCTTGCTCCCCTGGGCCCGTTGAACCAGTTCGACAATTTGGGAAAGTACCGTGTCTTTGCCCACGCGGGTGGCTTCAAATCGCAAAATCCCCGCCTTGTTGATCGTACCGCCGGTTACTGTATCTCCGGGGGCCTTTTCCACCGGCAATGGCTCGCCGCTTAGCATGGATTCATCAACAGAGGACGAACCGCTTTTAACCTCCCCGTCAACCGGGATCCGGCCGCCGGGGCGAACCACCACAACATCCCCGATCTGGACTTGGGCAACAGGGATTTCCGTTTCCTTCTCATTACGAACGATGCTTGCGGTATCTGGCTGCAACCCCATCAGGTTGCGAATGGCACCGCCGGTTTTCCGCTTGGCCCGGACCTCAAGAAGCTTGCCGAGTTTAATCAGCGTAATGATCACCGCGGCGGTCTCAAAATAGACATGATCTCCCAGTAAGGGAAACACCAGCACAGTCAGGGAATAGAAATAGGCCACCGACGATCCCATGGCGACCAGAACATCCATGTTGGCGCTTTTGTTCCGAAGACTCCGGTATCCGCCCACATAATAATCCCACCCCGTATAGAACTGGACCGGCGTAGCCAACAATAAGAACAGCCAGTTGACATATGCCGCCTGCGCCCAAGCGCCGAAAAGCCCAATGTCCCGGCCCATGGAAAGGATAAAGAGCGGAATGGTAAATAACGCGCCAATCGAAAACTTTCGGGTCTGCTCCCTTACTTCGGCCTCTCTGGCAGTCGCCTCGGCATCTTCTGCGGATGCCTCCCCGATTGGCGAAGCGCCATATCCCGCCTTTTCAATCGCCGAAACGATCTGCTCTGTACCGGTAACAGTTGGCAGATATTCCACACTGGCCTTTTCAGCGCCGAAATTCACCGACGCCGAAACCACGCCGGGCACCTTCCGGTTCAGCACCCGCTCAATGGTTGCCGCGCAATTGGCGCACGTCATGCCCGTAATGGAAAATTCTTCCCTGGCCGTCGCCACGCCGTAGCCGGCTTTTTCCACCTGGCCGACGATATCATCGATAGCCACCTGTTCGTCGTCAATTTCCGCAGAAAGCTGCTCCGACGCAAAATTTACATCGACGGATTCAATTCCGGCCAGTTTCTTAACGCTTCTCTCGATATTGGCGGCGCAGTTGGCACAGGTCATGCCGGTGACCGGCAGGTTCACCCGCTGATTCGGCATAGATTACTCCGCCGGATAGTTGATCTCTTTTAATTTTTCCCGAATTTTCTCTTCGGTCGCAGGTTCCTCGTATTCCACCGTAATCTCTTTGTTCTTCACGTCGCCGTCCATGAGGTTGACGCCGCCGATTTCCTTTAGTTCATTGCGAATCGTGTTAATACAATGATCGCATGTGATATTGGGAACAGAAAACGTCTGTTTCGCCATTTGACCACCTCCATTAAAAAGCTTTTTGATTCCGGTCGTTACCTATTAGCGAACGAATCGCCGCCTCGAGCTCCGGATATTTGAATTTAAACCCCTGCTCCACCAGTTTTTTAGGATACACCCGCTGGCCGTTTAACAGCATTTCCCCGAACTCGCCGGCTGCCAAGCGCAATAAGAAGCCCGGCACCCTGAAAAAAGACGGCCGGTTGAGCACCCTGCCAAGGGTTTTCGAAAGCTCCCGGTTTGTGACCGGATTGGGTGCGCTAAAGTTTACTGGGCCGGACAGGTCCGTATTCTGTAAAACAAACAAATGGGCGGCCACCAAGTCATCCATATGAATCCATGGAAACCATTGCCTGCCGCTTCCCAGAGGTCCGCCCACAAACATCCGGAACGCGGGCAGCATTGAGGCCAAAGCCCCCCCGTTTTTTCCAAGAATAATTCCGAATCTGTCAAGGACGACCCGGGCGCCTTTTTTTTCGGCCTTTAATGCCTCGTTTTCCCAATCCACAGACACCTGCGCCAGAAAATCATCTCCCGCCGACGCGGATTCATCGACCATACTATCGCCCCGGGGGCCGTAGAACCCGACCGCGGATGTGCTGCAAAAAACGAAATCCTTCCCTTCCGGCAGGGCTTCAACGAGATTCCGGGTGGTCAATATCCGGCTGTCATAAATAAGGGCTTTTGCCTGCTTGGTCCATCGACGGAATATATTCACCCCTGCCAGATTGACCACGGCATCCGCATCTTGGACGGCATCCTGCCATCTACCGGACTGAGAGGTGTCCGCTTCGATAAAACGAAACGCCGAATGATGGATCGGGTCTTTCAACGACTGTCGATCCACTCCGATGACCTGATACCCCTTCTCCAGCAGAAACGGTACCAGATGCGCACCAACAAATCCGGAACTTCCGGTAACCAGAATATCCATTATTCATCTCCATGATGGGTTTTTTAGAAAACCCTTACCCAACCAGCAAGACAGACACGTTCTTGGCCCCATGGATAATCTTCTGAGGCACACTGCCCAGAAAAAACTCCTTTATCCCGGACAAACCCTGCCTGCCCAATACCACGAGGTCATACTTGCCGTTTTGAGCTACCTTTATAATATCACGGGCCACCCCTTTTTCTCGGACAACCGTCTTTATCTCGATCTTATCTTTGGAGAACCCGCAATCGACAAGATCCCGCCGGGCTTTCTGCATTGCCTGGCTGACCAATTCCTTTTTCTTATCCTCAAGTGTGCAGAACGCGCTTTGCTCCGCTTTAAAATACGGGGTCAGCTCCGGGCTTTGCATGGCACACATCGCCTCCGTGTCCAACAGCACGTTGAAAAGCGTTACTGAAGCGTCCGGCGCAAAATTGGCGCCGACAAAATCCACCGCCCGCAGTGAGTTCTCCGATTCATCAAAAGCAATTAATATTTTTTTCGCCACGTGAACACCCTCCTTTTTGATTTTAAATATAATACCACTTATTCCCCAAGCCAAATCGGCGTGTAAGGGGACTCCTTCATGATTTTTTCCTTTGCCCCGAGAAATGTTTTATACCCGCCGCTTAAATTTCTGGCATCAAACCCATGCTGGACAAGAATGCGATAGCCGACATAGCCTCTTAACCCGACGGCGCAGAATGGGATGTAGCGTTTGTTTTTATTCAGCCTGTCCAGATTGTCCCTGAGCTCGTCAAGAGGGATGTGAAGGGCGCCTTCGATCTCCCCGGTTTCCTCCAGTTCATCTTTATTTCGCAGATCGATTAAAACATCAGTCTCCGGATCGAGCTCGCTGAATTCATTCCAGTTGATTTTCCGGGAATCGCCCTTGAGCAGGTTGGCCGCCACGAAACCGGCGATATTAACCGGATCCTTCGCAGAGGAATAAGGGGGGGCATATGCCAGTTCCAGTTCCTCAAGCTGATAGACCGTCATAGACCCATGGATGGCAGTGGCAAGCACATCGATTCGCTTATCCACCCCTTCGCCGCCAACTATCTGCGCGCCCAGAATTTTCCCTGTGCTGGGTGAAAGCAGGAGTTTGACGGCCATCATTTCAGCACCCGGATAGTACGATGCATGGGAGCCGGAATGGCTGTAGCTGGCCACATAGGGTATATTATAGCAGTTGAGCATTTTTTCGTTGGCGCCCGTGGACGCCACGGTCTGCTCAAAAATTTTGACCACTGAGGTCCCCAAGGTACCCCTGAAAATGGATCGCCGGCCCATAACGTTATCCGCAGCAATCCGTCCCTGCTTGTTCGCCGGACCGGCTAGAGGCGTCATCGTAGCATGCCCCGTCAAAAAATCGGTCACTTCAACCGCGTCACCGACGGCATAGATATCCGGATCGGATGTCTGCATGGTGGCGTTCACGTTGACGCCGCCAAGCTCTCCGATTTCAAGGCCGGCATCCCGGGCCAGACGGCATTCCGGTTTGACGCCGATGGATAGTATGGCCATGTCACATTCAAAAGTTTCACCCTTTTCAGTGCGGACCACTAAACGGCCATTGTTTTTTTCAAATGCCTCAATACCGTCTCCCAATATCAGATCCACACCTTTTTCCCTCAGGTGGGCATGCATAAGGCCGGCCATTTCATAATCCATGGACGGCATGACCTGCTCCATTTTTTCCACTATAGTGGTTTTAACTCCGCGAAAAATTAAATTTTCAGCCATTTCCAGACCGATAAACCCGCCGCCGACGACTACAGTCCTTTTCGGTGACTGACGGTCCACATAATCCTTAATCCGATCCGTATCAGGGATATTTCTCAGATTAAAAATGTTGTCCGCCTCTACACCCGGCAGGGGCGGTCGGACCGGTTCAGCCCCCGGAGACAGAATAATTTTATCGTAGGTTTCCGTGCTTGTCTCACCGGTTTGATGGTTTTTGACGGTTACCGTCTTTTTTTTCCGATCAATTGCAATAACCTCCGTAAATAACCGTATATCAATATTGTATCGGCGCTTAAAGGCCTCAGCGGTTGTCACCAGGAGATTATCTCGCTCCTTGATCACCTCGCCGATATAATACGGAAGACCGCAGTTGGCGAATGAAATGTATTCGCCCCGCTCAAAAACAATGATTTCAGCCTCCTCGTTTAGCCGACGGGCCCGGGCGGCAGCCGTAGCTCCCCCGGCAACGCCTCCGATTACAACCAGTTTCATTAAGCCATCTCCTCTTACCTATCATTTCATTTAAAATTTAGGCTTGCATAAAACACTATCTTATAAATTAAGAAAAATTTTTCAGATATCCAATCGTACCTATAAAATTAAAAGCTATTCAGGCGGCTGCAAAGATTTTATAATAAAACAGGGTATACATACACGGACCGTTTAAAGATTTTTATCGGAAGGGCTTGACATGACCAAGTCGAAAAGAGGATAAAGGGGTTGGAAAGAATACCCATAAAAAAGGGCTTTAAGCCGGTTCAGGTTGGTCTAACCTATACATTTGACGGCACCTTATAATGCGGATAGCCATTATATCAGACATTCACGGCAATGCCACGGCGTTTGAAGCGGTATTGGAAGATATTGAGCACCATGCCCAAGTCGAGGCAATTTACTGTTTAGGCGATAACATCGGCTATGGACCGGAGCCTGAAAAAGTTATCTCAATGCTTATCTCGCATCAAATCCCTTCGGTGCTTGGCAACCACGAGCTTGCGATCAATCAACCGGAAACTTTGCCATGGTTCAATCCAGCGGCACGAACCTCTCTTGAAAAAACAATGGATCTTCTATCTGAAACCGCAAAAGCCCATATCGCCGGCTTCAGCCTCAGTATGACCATTGGCGATTGCCGTCTTGTTCACGGATTTCCCCCGGATTCCCCCACTACCTACCTCTTTGAAGTTCCTCCCCAGCATATCCAGGAAACACTGAGCGAAATGGAGGAAAGAATCGTTTTTGTCGGTCATACGCACGAGCTTTTGATTGTTGAATTAGGCGGTGAGGATATTACGACCAATCCGCTTAACAGGGGAAGGATAGAACTGGATCCGCAAAAAAAATATTTGATCAATGCCGGCAGCGTCGGCCAACCCAGGGACGGCAATAACAAGGCCAAATATATTATTTGGGATGACGGCACAAACGAACTGAATGTCAGGTTTATCAGTTATAATATCAACGATACCGTAAAGAAAATTTATCAAGCCGGACTCCCTGAACAGCATGCCTGGCGGCTTTTGTAAATTAAGGGCGCCTTTGTTTGTAAGTCTTCTCCCCGGGCCGAGCGTCCGGGACCGAGGCTTGCTAAAGGGAGTAAGGCACTGAGGCACTGAGGCACTGAGGCCATTCGTCCGGTTTTGTCATTTCGAGCGGCAGCGAAAAACTTTTTCCTGACACCTGAAACCTTGTACCTTTCACCTTGCACCTTTCACCTTATACCTTAAACCTTAAACCTTGTACCTTAAACCTTGTACCTTAAACCGTAGACCCTGAAGTTACCTGGCAGGAACCTTTAGCCTCTGTCCCGGATATATTACCGCAGGTTCATCCAAGCCATTCAGCTTCAGCAACTGATCAACCTCCATGTTATGCTTCCTTGAAATGCTATAAGGCGTGTCACCTTTTTTTACCACATAAACAGCGGTGTCCTGTGTTGACGGGCCGGCTGTCTGCCGATCGGATGGGGCTGCATATGCTTTTTGAATTTGGTTTTCCAGCCGGTTCAGCCGCTGCTCGATTAGATTCAACCGGTTGGTAGCCTCTCTTATAGACCGACGGTTTGATTTTATCTGACTCGTCGATTCCGGCTTCGAATCCGTTTGCTCTTCTCCGGCACCCTGCCTTTTCCTCTCAATATCAATAAACTTTTCTTCCAACCCGGCAATTCTTTCCTGAAAAGACATTAAATAGTTTATTTTTGCTTCAAGCCGGTCCAACCTGGACGTTATATCGTCCTTTACCTCTTTAATATCTGCACCTGTTTCATTCTCGGGTTCGGGCTTTCCTGAAAAAAAAATAACAACCAATATAATTACTAATAAGAGCCCACCCCCTATGATAAAAAAATGTTTGATTCCGAACAGATGAGTATCCCCCTCATCATCAGAAAGCGCAGAATAAGGTTTTTCATTAAACTCTTCTTTTTCTGAATCTGAATTCCAAACCATGTTAAGCCTCCCGGTTTAGTTCACCATAGTATAACATAGGGTTTATATAATTTTTTCAATGAACCGGTTAAACTCATCCCAGAATTTGCGGCGTATCGAATCCGTTTCCTTTAATATCTCGTGTTTGGCATCTTTTACAATAACACATCGGCAATTTAAAAGCCTTTTACACATCCGCCGCATGGTCAAAACTGATACCACCCGGTCGGCACTGCCACCGACCATCAAAACCGGAACCTGCATATTTTTCCAGTCGTTAGCGGAAGAAATCGTACCAATGGAGTCAAAAGCGGCGGAAAGCCAGCCATAGGTGACGCCCCCCAGGGCAAGCGCCGGATTTGAACTTATTTTTTCATGCTCGTCCATAAACCGACGCGGATCGCTTGTTAAGAGATTATTCTTGAATGGCTTCCGCTCGGGGGTATAATATCCGGCCCCGATTATATAGTGTTCCGACCATCCGGCGCGGGTTGCCATTTTTGACAGCCATCGGACCAGTGAGTGGGGGAATGGCTTTGTACAAATATTTATCATTGGAGATACCAATACCGCTCCTGAAATCATGGAAGAAGAGGCTTCGCTTAAATACCTAAGCGTAATATGGCCGCCCATGGAATGGGCCAGAAAAATAATAGGACGGACGGCATTGGGTAAAAGAATTCTATCGATAAATAAATGAAGGTCATCAATATACTGGTTAAAAGACTCAATATGGCCTTTGTGCCGGTCTTCCAGCAAACGACTGGACAACCCCTGACCCCGCCAGTCAAACGTATAAACGAGTAAACCGCGATCATTCAGCTCTTTAATGGTTTCTTCGTGCTTTTCAATGAATTCCGCACGGCCGCCAAGCAGAACCACCGTCCCGCAAGGTTTTGGCGAACTGGGAGAAAAGCATGCATACCTGAGCGTTAAATTGTCTCGGGTTTTTAAATAACTGGTATCGACCGCCATTGAATGCCGGGTTGACCTTGAATTTTTTTTTCTTTATTGTATATTTAATATGGCTTGTTTCAATAATAATCCTATATGATGCTTACCATGTATCATATTACCCTTGCTGTCAATGAATTATCGAGGTTAGAAATTTTCGGATGCCTTTCATTATCATACATACCCATTATTTACCAAACTATATCCATCTGGAGACTCGATGCTCAGTGAAAAACAGATTCAGCGATATGCAGATGTATTAATCTGGGGGCTTGAAACCGCCCGGACCGGAAAAATTAAAAAAGGCGATGTGGTCTTGATTCGATATGATTTGCCAGCCATCCGCCTGGTTGAGACGTTGTATGCAAAACTCATTGAGAGAGGCGTTCATCCTTTACAACGCCTGTTGCAAACACCTGCGATGGAAACGCATTTTTACAAACACTCAAACAATAAACAGCTCAGTTTTATCCCGCCGGGGGAAGAAGCGTTGTATAGCAATTTAAACGCTAGTATTGCCGTTCTGGCGCCGACCTCTCTAACCCATCTGAGCAGCCTCGACCCTTCAAGAATCGCCAAACCCGCTAAAGCAAGAAAATTTCTTCGGGATATTCTGGATCGCCGGGAAGAACAGGGTAAATTCAGCTGGACGCTTGCCATGTACCCCACCGAAGAATTAGCCGCTCATGCCGGTATGCCAATCGAAGAATATGCCCGGCAGATTGTCAAGGCCTGTTTCTTGAACCGCAGGGATCCGATTGGACAATGGAAAGAAGTCTACAAGAAAGCCCAATCCCTGAAGAATTGGCTCAACCGGATGTCTGTCGTAAAATTTCATGTGGAATCCGCGAACGTGGACCTGATCATAACGCCGGGAGAAAAACGACGATGGATCGGGATATCCGGTCATAATATCCCCAGCTTTGAATTGTTTACTTCTCCTGACTGGCGGGGTACCAACGGCGTATATTACGCTGACCAGCCCTCCTATCGAAGCGGCAACTACGTTAAAGGCATCCGTGTTGAGTTTAAAGACGGCAAAGTCGTCTCCGCTAAAGCCGATGAAGGGGAAAACTTTTTAAACAAACAACTGGCCATGGATAAAGGAGCAAATAAAATTGGGGAATTTTCTCTTACCGACAGGACTTTTTCAAAAATTAACCGATTCATGGCCAACACCCTGTTTGACGAAAATTTCGGCGGCAAATACGGGAATTCGCACATTGCCCTGGGGGCCTCATTTTCAGATACATACAGCGACAAAGCTTCAGATCTGACAAAAGAACTCAAAAAGGAGCTGGGATTCAATGATTCCGCCCTTCACTGGGATATTGTCAATACGGAAAAAAAACGGGTAACCGCCCATCTTCAATCCGGCGGGAAAAGGGTTATTTATGAAAACGGCCGCTTTACCTATTAAACCCGTAAAGACAAAGACTGAATCGGAGGTCGGCAACATTGTCTATGGTAGACGCAGTTATCCAGAAAAACACAAATAACGAGGCGAATAATGGAAAACAAACCGCTTTATCTGAAAAATGAGATTCAGGATTACTCCTGGGGTTCGTATTCATTTATTCAGGACCTTCTCGGCACTGAGCAGACTGACGTCCCCTGGGCCGAGCTCTGGATGGGAGCCCACCCCAAGGCCCCGTCAAAAGTCCAAGTAAATGACGAGTGGCAGCCCCTCGACAGGTTGATTGAACAGCACCCGGAAGAAATCCTGGGGCCGCGAACAGCCCGGCGGTTTAACAATACCCTGCCCTATCTTTTTAAAGTGCTTGCTGCTGAGCAACCCCTCTCCCTTCAGGCCCATCCGGATAGGGAGCAGGCAAAAAACGGATTTGAACGGGAGAACCATGAAGGCATCCCGCTGACAGCACCGCATAGAAACTATAAAGATGACCGACACAAACCCGAATGCATCTGTGCGCTCACCCCTTTCTGGGCAATGGAAGGATTCCGGCCGATTTCGGAAATGGTGGAGTTGTTATCCCATGCATGTCCGAAAGCGCTTTCCGATGCGATCGAATTTTTAAGGCAGAACCCTAATGAAAACGGGCTTCAAAGATTTTTTGAGGCATTGATGACGCTTCCCGAACCAAAAATTCAGCAGGTTATCGACGAAACAGCCGCCAATGCCATTACCAACCAGGCACAAAATGATGAATTTCGTTGGATCAAAACCCTGTATGAGATCTATCCCGAAGATATCGGCATCCTGTCTCCCATTTTTCTCAACCTGGTTTGCCTGCAGCCGGGAGAAGCGCTTTTCTTGAACTCGGGAGAAATGCATGCCTACCTTAACGGCACCGGCATTGAAATCATGGCAAACTCCGATAATGTACTGCGCGGAGGGCTGACATCCAAACATGTTGATGTTGCCGAACTCACGCGTGCGCTCAGTTTCCAGCCCCATAGCCTGGATATCCTTACCCCGCAGGATCGTCTATCCTGTGAAAAGGTATATCCAACCCCTGCAGAAGAATTTTCACTGGCTGTGATCCATATTGACGACAACTGTACCCACCGGGCGGACAAAGTTTTAGGCCCTGAAATCCTGCTTTGTATCAATGGATTAGGAAAAATTTGGTGGAACGATGCAGAAGCCCCCATCAGGTTCGAGCGGGGGGATTCGTTTGTGATCCCCGCCTCCATCAGCAGCTATCGTATTTCAGGCCAGGCAGAAATCTATAAGGCCTCTGTTGGCGAACTGCTCACGTCCTGACCTTCCCATGAGTCTGTCTGTAACGGAAATATTTTACAGTATACAGGGAGAATCGCTTTATGCCGGCCTGCCCTGCGCATTTATTCGACTCTCGGGCTGTAATCTGCGCTGCCGATACTGTGATACGACCTATGCATATGATGCGGGGTCGCAAATGGCCATTAAAGATGTTATCAGGGAGCTGGAAGCATTCCAATGCCCGCTGATCGAAGTAACCGGCGGCGAACCCTTACTGCAGGCGGATGCCCCCGCTCTGATCACGAAACTCTTAAACCGCGGCTACAAGGTTTTGCTTGAAACCAACGGAACTATGGACATTCGGCTGGTGGACGCGCGATGCATAAGAATAGTCGATATAAAATGTCCCGGCAGCGGTGAAAGCAAAAAAACCAACTTCTCCAATCTGGACTACCTTACGCCCGCAGATCAGGTCAAATTCGTTTTAACGGATAGAGCCGATTACGATTATGCGAAAAATTTGCTGCTCGATAAATGGCAGGGAACCCCGCCTGTCTCTGTGCTGTTTTCACCGACTTCCGGCATGCTGGATCCCGCCTCTCTGGCGCAATGGATCCTGGCGGACCGCATGAATGTCAGGCTTCAACTACAACTCCACAAAATCATTTGGCCGACTGAAAACCGCGGCGTCTGACCGCACGAAAGGACAATAGGTTGAAACGACTGATTTTGATATTAGCGGCAGCCATTCTATGGGGGGTGATCGTATTTAGCATGGCCCCCGCGGAAATATATAAATATCAGGATGAGAACGGCAACTGGCATTTTACCGATACGCCGCCGGGAGCCACGGATTATGATGCAGAGCCCATTAAAGGTATGAATACGCGAAAATCCGGCCTTGAGGACCTTAAGAAGGCCCTGTATGAGAAATTTAAGCCTTCCACACCTATTGAAACGGCAGCGATTGCTACTGTATCAATAGAATCCGATATTGGAAGCGGATCCGGATTTTTCATTACGGCAAATGGTTATATTCTTACGAATAAGCATGTCCTTCGAGGAGATACCGAGCTGTTTAAAAGGGCGGACAAGGCGCTGGATACCATCGATAACCGGCTGGAAACAATTGACGAGCAGTTTGATGCTGAAAAAGAGCGACTGCAAGAATTCAAACAATACCTGGATGAATATATACAAACCATTGACGCCATGCCCGAAGGAGACAGAAAAAATAGGGAAAAGCAGCGCTATGAAATTGAACGCCGTCTCTATGAATCCCAGCGGCGCGATTATCAGGCGAAAAAATCAGAGTACGAATCACGCAAGACTACCTATGAAGAACAAAAATCCGATTACAGGTATACAACAAGTGCAGCCGCTTTGACCCGGAATTTCAAAATTATTTTAAAAGATGGTGAATCGCTTTACGCCTATCTGGTAAGTGAAAGCAAAACCCATGATCTCGCGCTTCTAAAAATTGACGGTTACCAAACACCCTTTATTCGTCCGGGTGACATCGGGCGGCTTAGCCAGGGGGATCGGCTTTACGCCATCGGCAGTCCGGTCGGGCTACGTGACTCTGTAAGTAATGGGATATTTTCTGGATTTGAAAATAATTGCATTAAAACAGATGCGAAAATTTATCCCGGAAACAGCGGCGGCCCATTGATAGATCAAAACGGGAGGGTCATCGGCATCAACTCCTTCAAAAAACTAACCCGCCATTTTGAAGGCCTCGGGTTTGCCATACCCATTGACGTTGCACTCAAGGAGTTCAGACAGCATATTGAATAAAAACAGAAAGGCGGTCGTCCTTTTAAGCGGGGGGTTGGATTCCGCCACCGCCCTTGCGATTGCTGCAGCGAAGGGATTTGACTGCTATGCCATGAGCTTTGATTACGGCCAGCGCCACCGGTTTGAGCTGGAGGCGGCAAAAACGATTGCCGAAAAACTGGGGGCTGTAAAGCACCTAGTTCTGCCGGTCGGCCTGGGAGACATCGGTGAATCTGCGCTTACGGCGGATATTGCGGTTCCGAAAACACGATCCGATACGGATATCGCCACCGGCATACCTGTTACCTATGTGCCCGCCAGAAATACGGTCTTTCTCTCTTGCGCTCTCGCCTGGGCTGAAGCTTTACGCGCTCCGGATATCTTTATCGGCGTCAATGCCATTGACTACAGCGGTTACCCGGACTGCCGGCCGGAATTCATTAATGCGTTCGAGCGCATGGCCAATCTTGCAATAAAAGCCGCGGTTGAAGGCAACATCAGGATCCATATTCAAGCGCCCCTGCTCTATCTCACCAAAGCAGAAATAATTAAGAAAGGGATGGCCTTAGGTGTGGATTATTCTATCACCCACAGCTGTTATGATCCTTCGCCCGAGGGTTTGGCATGCGGGCAATGCGATAGCTGCAGGTTCAGAAAAAAGGGATTCGCCGAGGCGGGTTTGGATGATCCAACGCATTATGCCAAAAAATAATTCCAATGAATATCGCAATCCTCCATTATCACTTAAAGCCGGGGGGCGTCACCCATGTGATTCGACAGCAGATTGCGGCGCTTTCCCACCAGGCGGAGATACTTCTATTAGCCGGGAGTGCCCCCCCGGAATCCTTTTCCGTTGAAACAAAAGTTATTCCGGGTGTGGGCTATGATTCGCCGGACAGGGAATCAAAAGATTCAACAGGATCGCCGCGGCTGATTGCGGAGCAGATTATACATGCAATTCATCAAAAATGGCCTGATGGGTGCGACATTCTTCATGTACACAACCCTCTGCTTGCCAAGAACCGACAGTTTCTAAAGACTCTGGCCCATCTCCAGCTTCAGGGAATCCGGCTCCTCCTACAGATCCACGACTTTGCCGAAGACGGCAGACCCGGCGCATACTATTCGGCTGATGCCTATCCCAAAGACTGCCATTACTGCGTGATTAATTCCAGGGACCATGACATCCTGCTTAGAGCCGGCCTCACCGAAAAAGGGCTCCATCTTTTACCGAACATGATTGAACCCTTTGATCTAACTAACGAAAAATCAATCAATCAAAGGTTTATCCTTTACCCGGTCCGTGCCATCCGCAGGAAAAATATTGGCGAGGCCATCCTGTTGTCCTGTTTTTTGGCTTCCGATACCCGACTTGCCGTCACCCTGCCCCCGAACAGCCCCAGGGATTGGGGGCCATATAATTCCTGGAAGGCGTTTGTTAAAAAAAACCGCTTACCGGTTATTTTTGAGGCTTCCAATAAATATGACTTTAATGATCTGGTCAAATCAGCTGAATATATGATTACTACCAGTATCGCCGAAGGGTTCGGCTTTGCCTTTCTGGAACCCTGGACGGCCGGCCAGATGCTGGCTGGCCGAAAGCTTCCGGATATTTGCCGGGATTTTGAAAAAAACGGAGTGAATTTGGACCACCTATATGAGCGCCTGCATGTTCCGCTTGACGCCTTTGAAGAAAGCCGGTTTTTTGATAAATGGAAAACCTGTATTCAAACCAATGCCGTGCGATACGGTGTCTGCATGGATAAGCCGGTGGTCCAGACTGCCTATCAAAATTTGATCCGAAACCGGAGCATTGACTTTGGCATGCTTAATGAAACGTTTCAACAACAAGTGGTTTCACGAACAATCTCAGATGCAAAAATTTACAAAAAAATCCTGCATGACAACCCGGCGCTAAATAGTTTAGAAGGCATCCCGGACCGCAATGAAAGAATTTCAAAAAACCGGACAGCCGTTATTTCAAACTACAACCAGTCCGCCTATCAAAAAAAACTGTTGGCTATTTACAAAAGTGTCCTTCAGACCGATGTCTTTCAGCAGGTCGATAAAACAAGACTGGCCCTTGAATTTCTTCGACCCGAAGCTTTCAGCTTGCTGAAATGGAGCGATGATGACCTACACTGACTTAATGGCAACATATATCACTCCGCTTCATCCGATTCCGACCGGGATGAAGCCCGCCGGCGAATTGAAAGCGCCGGTCAAAGCGGTTCTATTTGATGTTTATGGGACCCTTATTATCAGTCAATCCGGAGACATCAGTGTTGTCAAAAACGAAGTCCAATCCGCTGCCCGGCTCAATGCGCTGATGAAAGCATATGATTATGTTGGATCGGTGGACGAGTTAATAAACAATTTCTTTCAAACGATCGAAACCGCGCACAAAACCATGCGCAGAAAGGGAATCGATTTTCCGGAAGTCGAGATCGACCGGATCTGGATGCAGGTTTTGGGCACCAAGGACATCAACATCGCCCGCCGTTTTGCCTTAGAATTTGAAATGATCGTAAACCCCGGATATCCCATGCCGCATCTAATAGATGTATTGACCTATCTTCGAAACAGCGGCAGGATTATGGGCATCGTTTCAAATGCCCAGTTTTTTACCCCTACCCTTTTTCAGGTACTTTGCAGTGATCTTCCTGAAAAGTTGGGATTTAACCCCGGATTGATTTTTTATTCCTATAGGCATGGCGTCGCCAAACCATCACAACGGCTTTTCCAATTGGCCTCGAGAGAGCTTGAAGAAATGGGGATTGACCGACAAAATGTCCTTTATATGGGAAACGATATGCTAAACGACATTCTGCCGGCAAGCCATGAAGGCTTTCAAACCGCCCTTTTTGCAGGGGATAACAGATCCTTGCGCCTGCGCAAAGACGATGGTCGCTGTAAGGATGTCCTCCCGGATCTGGTCATCACGGCGCTTAACCAGCTAAAAACGTACTTAACCTGATCAAACCCAAGGAACCAAGCCATGGCGAATCAGCTCAGCCCCCAAGAAAAAGAGTTTTTTACCCTGGTAGGCCGGACGGGCTTCATTAATCCATTCAGTGATGAGCGAAAGGCGCTTGAATTAAAAATCGGCGGTCAGCCGCAGACTGCATCGCGGAAAAAACGGACCGAAGCCTTCGTGCACGCCTTAAGCACAAAAATTTCTGAGCTCGACCGATCTGGCAGAGCCGCTATAAATGCCTTCAGCGGCGAAGAAAAAAAACTGATGGAGCGTGTATACCTTGTCGAACTGTTTTACCGGTTTAAGGATGATTTCGACCAATTGATCAACAGCCAGATCAGCTCGGGCAATTCGCCTGTTAAAATCCAGTTTTACAATGATATCCTGGCGACCGCGACCCAACGCGGGTTTGACGATGAATCCTTTCGCCGGTATCTGGCGCTCGGCTTCCAGATCCGCCGGGCATTCTATTTTATTGACCGAAACCTGGTGGGCAATAGTCCCTGCATGAGGCTTCTGCGATGGAATCTCTGGAACAACGTATTCACCCATAATATAGATCTTTATGACCGCTACCTGCGAGACCGGATGGAAGACTTTTCCACGCTTCTTTTAGGAGAAACCGGGACCGGCAAGGGCACGGTGGCACAGGCGATAGGACGATCCGGTTTCATTCCGCTGGACCGGCGCAAAAAAATGTTTGTGGAAAGCTTTACCCGGTCCTTTGTTTCCCTGAATCTTTCCCAGTTCCCCGAGACACTGATTGAATCCGCCCTGTTCGGCCACAAAAAGGGGGCGTTTACCGGTGCCGTGGAGGATTATCAGGGGGTGTTTGATCGATGCAGCCCTTATGGCGCCATTTTGTTGGATGAAATCGGCGAAGTTTCGCACCCCATTCAAATAAAACTGCTGCAGGTTTTGCAGGAACGGGTTTTCAGCCCGGTGGGAAGCCAGAAACAAAACCGGTTTCAGGGCCGGGTCATCGCAGCGACCAACCGCTCCCAGGAGGAAATTCAGGGGAAAGGCCGTTTCCGCGATGATTTTTATTACCGGCTATGCTCTGATATTATCGTTGTCCCCCCATTGCGCCAGCGGATTCAGGAGGAGCCCAAGGAACTGGATCTTCTTCTGGGAACCACCATTGAACGCCTCATTGGCAAGCCCTCGCCTGAACTCGTTTCAATGGTCCGGGAGGTCGTTTACCGGGAATTGGGGACCGGGTATTCATGGCCGGGAAATGTCCGCGAGCTTGAACAATGTGCCCGCCGGATTCTCTTAAAGGGCGTCTATGCCGGCGAATCCGACTTCAAAGGGCTTGAACTCGACCGAAAGCTGATCAACGGCATTGAAAAAGGGATCATTGATGCGGCCTCTCTGGTATCCGGTTACTGTTATCTTTTATATCAACGCCATCAGACGTTTGAAGAGGTCGGCCGCCGGACCGGACTGGACCGCCGGACAGTAAAAAAATATATCCAGGAATGGACCCAGGAGGAATAAGTACGCCATACCTCGTATGAACATATCCTGTACATGGCATGCCCAAACAATCTTCTTGTGCGCCTTGTCCTCGCCCGCCAAAATTATTCAAATATAATGTAATAACAGAAAACTATATAAAAATATGCCAGTCTGGCATAGACCTTGTATTCCATCCTATAAAAACGAACCTTTTATCCGGATAAACTAGAAAGGTCGTAATCAACCAAAAACAAGGAGAGGAGGAACTATGAGGGTCAAAGAAATTTTTATTAAGGATTACGAAGAAATCATCGCCGAGCTAAAAGAGGTGTTCTCCCAAATAAATACCTGGTGCCTGCTCGGGGAGGATTATATGATGCATTGAACCCCAACCGAAACGGGGCAATTCGGCATTGTTTCGAATTGCCCCCTGTTTGTTTGGGGAGTTCTCGACGTAATCGACTTTTTACGAGATTATATCATTAAGCTACTTAGAAATCGGTTCAGGATGGCTTATGGCTTAACATTAAATTCTGCTTGGGAAAGCTTCCTACCATCCTCTGTCAAAACCTCCGCCCGCCATTTACCTGCGTACTTATCATTTTCAAGGGTGATATTGCTCCATGTCCTCATCCGCGGGTACTTAATATTTAAGGTCACTGAGGCATGCCTGCGGTTGTTAAAAAAATAAACATGCCTTAATGTATAGGGCAGTTCCATTTTTTCCGAGCGTACATCCATCCAAACCCACACATCCGGCTGCCCGTCCTTTTCAATTGAAAATTCCGTTTGGGGGGATATGTATTGCCTGTTTTCGACCTTCAGGCACGGAACAAGCCGTTCGATCCGTATGCCTTCCCGGGGATCCGGTGCCCGTTTCGGTTCCACCGGGGTTTCTTCTGTTAAAGATTTTAACGGTTTATCTGAAGCCTTCGCAAGGCTTATATTATTTGTAGGCGTTTTTTTGTCCGGGTAGGCCGGTACGGCAATCGTCTTGATCGGCCCCCCGTCTAAGTTTTTATCATTTGCCGGAGCTCTTGACGCCTGCCCTGTTTCAACCGGCAGTGTTCCCTCGGTTGATGGTGACGGGGGGTTGCTATTATCAATTGTATCAAGAGCAATGCGGTCGGAATAGTATCTCGCCGTGTCTGCGTCTTTTTCACCGCCGAAATATAAAAATACCGCCAATAAACCAACGCAACATACTGCCAAAAATCCTCCGGTCAAACCGGCCCGAATCTTTTTTTTCTTTTTCTGCCGTTCTTTATCATAAACCACGGACCGAAATTTGCTGATGACTTCCTGATCCCTGTTTTCAATTTGAGGGTCACTCATAATTCGATCACCTTTTATAAAATGGGGCTTTATCTGTTGGGGGGTTATAAAAACAGATAACGTATTTTTGATGGCTTCGTAAAAAGTCCAATATCTGTGTTGCGCTGCATTCCTCGGAATTTCACGTACAGATAACTACGCTGCACTCCTCGGGATTTGCGACGCCCCCTGATCTTAACCGGGGCTTGAACTTTTTACTTTGCCATCCCAAAATCGACTTTTTACGAGAGTGTTATTTTTATTTTGCCACAAAAATTGCTCATAGGAAAATAGATTTGATAGTCTGATAAAAAAATCGATGGTTGCACGATATTCTATTATGTTTTAATTATATTATTGGTATAATTCATTCATAAATAAAGCGTTTCGGTTTTCTGA
>JAGYOX010000052.1 GCA_018399235.1 Desulfobacterales bacterium
TAAAATTGACTTTTTACGAGACTGTCAAAATTTAAGACGGGCGATTACGGGTGATGTATACCTGGAACCTGGAAAACGAGAGGCTTGAAGCGGAATCCTACCTGGAGGGCGGCCGCGCCGATTTTACCACTACCTATATGAAAGTGGCCAACCTCCAGTTTATTATCGCCCAGCAGCCGGAGATCATTCAGGCCAGAACCGTTTCAGCCCTTGGCTGCGTGCTTGAAGGGGCCGAGCACATCCGCCAGCGGCAGGTCTTCTTCCTTTTCAAAAAAGCCGCCGACGCTCTGGCTGCGATCGTCCGTCAGGCCATAAACAACGAACAGGCGGACAATGCCCGCCGAACACTCACCCATATATTATGCTGCCGCACCGGTCATCCGTTCCGGGCGGCGGCAGAGGCCGTGGGCGCATTACCGCTGAACAATAGAGGCCCTGAGCTAAATTTTTCCAGGCTTCCCGACCCGCCAGTGCGCCAAGTAGGTAATGTCCAAGAAATCTTTGATAACGTATCATCGGGTACCATGGAATGGATGGGCAGAAGTCTTGTGGTTTCTTTGCCTGGAAGGCCCGGCCGGCGGTTTGTCCTTAAATTCGCCCGGCCCGGCCAATCCCTTTCCGATCTGGCGGTTGAAACCCGTTGGATGGATTTCCTGGCCAGCCTTAAACTGCCTTCAAAATACCAGTTTGACATTCCCAAACCGGTGGGGTATCCAGAGCCGGTTGTCTTTCGAATACAACCTTCGGTCCTATCAATCCCGGAATCACTTAACATTGATATAAACAGACATGCCATCGGGTATATTGTACCCAAAGACTATTTCCAGTATCCCAACCACCGGCTAAACGGAAAAATGATCAGCAACGAGGCCTGTCGGACGATTTTATGCAGGAATGCCAAGTACCTTGGACATCTGGCATCCCTTGGGATCATTCATACAGCCCCGATTCCCCTGTTTCATAACCGTGTTCAACGCCATCGCCGTGACGACCACGGATTATATGAATGGCGCCGGGGCGGCCGTCTGGACCAGTGGCTGGCCTCTTGCCGGCACCCGAATATAGGCGCCAGCGGCATCCGGGATTTCGAACATTTTATTTCATTCGACGGCCCGGCCAGAAGTCTTTATGACCACATCGGCGCCCATGTGTTCAGCCTGATCCTGATCGCCGGGAGCTACTTCCGGAATCATGATGAAAGCCGGGTGGGGATGGATACAAATGGAAATCCCGTGAATGCCAAAGTCTTATTTGACCATAAATGGCTGGCCCGGGTACTGGCGGAGGTGTTTGATAATTACTACCGGGGATTTACCGGATTTCGTTATGAAGCCCCATACCCATGCGATATAGAAAACCTGAGCTACCGGCTGGTGGAAGAAATGGGGGTAGACCATCATATGGAAGAAATCCTGCGGGTTGCCGAACAGGAGGCCATGAGCCAGGCAGAGTTTTACAAATTCCTAAAGGAACGAGGATTCAGCCCGGAACAGATTGACACACTGAACAAAGGGGAAAAGGATATCACCATCCTGACCGGTCCGCACCTGGGCGGATTTAACCAGCGGATTTCGGTCCCGGAGCTCATTGAATACACGGCCGCCCTATCCGCCCTCTGCATTATGGATCGGTATTGGCGGGAAAGGACGGCCTCATCAAATTCTTGTTCCGGCGCTTCATAATTATCTTAAGTTAACCAGAAAATTTTGACTCTGCTTAAAAAGCCCCTATTGCTCATTATTACTTCAGTCCCCCCAAAAAAAAATCCTTTAAATCGTGAAGATGCCCAACGGGCTTTCCTGGGACATATTTTTTAAAAAAGGACTTTTACTATCATCCGCAGTCACTATCCGTCCCCCGTGCCTTGTTTTTTTATTGTGTTAAAAAACTATTTAATATATGTTAATTAATTATAAAGGATGCTATCATGTTTGAAAAAGAATTAAGCGCCTACTGGGAAACCGTACTCAATACCATGAAGGACGGCCTCATGATCGTGGACCGGGGGGGGACAATTCTGTCCGTCAACCGGGCCTTTGAAACCATAACAGGCTATACCGTGGAGGAGATAATCGGAAAGCCGTGCTCGGCCCTTCGCTGTGATATCTGCGACATCGCCCGCGATAAAAACGGGGATTATTGGTGTATTCTGTTCAGGACCGGCAGCCTGAACATGCGAAGATGCACATTGGAGAGAAAGGATGGAAGCTATGTTCGCGTGCTGAAAAACGCCTCCCTCCTTCATGACTCAAGCGGCAATGTCATTGGAGCGGTCGAAACACTGACCGACATAACCGACATCGTTCAAAAAGAACACCAGATTGAAGCTTTCCAGCGTGAAATTCGTTCCCAGGAATGCTTCCATGGGCTTCTGGGCTCTTCCGCCGCAATGCGAAAGGTATTCAGCCTGATTGCGAGCACGGAAGCCTCTGATGCGCCGGTGATCATTTTTGGAGAAAGTGGAACCGGAAAAGAGCTTGTCGCAGAGGCTATCCATAAAACCGGCGCCCGCAGGCGAAAACCCTTTGTGAAGGTGAATTGTGCCGCCCTCAATGAGTCCCTGCTGGAAAGCGAATTGTTTGGTCATGTCAAAGGGGCCTTTACCGGTGCCTATAAAACCAGGAAAGGGCGGTTTGAGGCGGCGGAGGGGGGCGATATTTTTCTGGACGAAGTCGGAGATCTGCCCCTGTCCACCCAGGTTAAGCTGCTGCGGGTACTGGAAGAAAATGTGATTGAGAGAGTGGGCGAAAACAAACCTATTAAGGTTGATGTGCGCGTTATATCTGCGACGAATAAGGATTTGAAAGCACTTGTCGATAAAGGGCTTTTCAGAGAAGACCTTTTTTTCAGGATTAATGTGATCCCCATTACCATACCCCCTTTAAGGAAGCGCATTGAAGATATTCCCCTGCTTGCAGAAAAATTCTTCAAGAGAATTCAGATAAAAAGCGGAAAAAACATTGAAGGAATCTCTGATGAGGCAATGAAAAAACTGACAGATTACCACTGGCCCGGTAATGTGAGAGAGTTGAAAAGCGCATTTGAATACGCCTTTGTCTCCTGCCAGAACTCCATCATTCAGCCCCATCACCTTCCCCCCAATATTCTATATACGAAACCGGATAATGAGGACTCTGTATTTGCCCCGGTTAGCCGTGGTGAGGCCAAGAAGAAAAAACTTTTAGATGCTCTTGAAAAAGCCGAAGGCAACCAATCGGAAGCTGCCCGGATGCTCGGGGTCTCCAGGATAACGATTTATAACTGGATAAAAAAGTTCAACATAAACATTAGGCGAGAGATCGGTGCCTGAGATTTTAGAAAGGCCTGAACGGCTTGCCTTTACTCGTCTGCGGGCGGAGAAACCATCGCCTGCTGGCATGAAGTGTTGAGCTATTTCAAGACATCCCTTATTTTGATGGGAATGAGGCATAAATGGCCATATGTTAATGAAAAGCACCCATTTAAAAATTAATTATTCAAACCTTTCAAAACAAGAAATTAATCGAAAGCTTTTTCATCTGATGGCTCTTTTGCTGCCTGCCGGTGTGTTTTATTTCCCGAAATTTTTTGGTTGCCCTGAATGGACTTTCTGTTTTTTTCTGGCATGCCTTTCAATCTTTATTATCGGAATCGAGTTTTTTCGACTCAAATTTCGCTTGGTTCAGTCCTATTTTTATAAATATTTCAAATCATTGCTAAGAGAAAACGAAGAAAAAAAAATAACTGGTTCGACATGGTATATTATTGCTGCATTTGCCTGTTCTTTACTTTTTTATGGAGCACCCCATATTTCTTTCATGGCTCTTTTTATGTTTATTGTTGGCGATGCGGCCGCGGCGATTATTGGGTTGAGTATAGGCAGAATAAAAATCGGCGAAAAATCTCTCGAAGGAGCCTTAGGCTGCTTTACCTTCTGTGTATTTACGGGTATAGCCGTATTTCCAAATATGCCGTTACTTTTAGGGGCCTGGGATGGGCACGTTCCTTTTGGCCTGATTATAACCGTTTCTTTTATCATGACAGTTTCTGAGTTAATCCCTATAAGGCTAACCAACCATTTTACTTTAAACGATAACCTTGCAACACCGATTATGGGCGGATTATCACTGCAGTTTCTCCACCCTTTTTTTATGAGCTGAACAATTTCATAAAAATTACTCACCGCCTATCTTCCATATAGAAGATCCTCATTCCCAAACCTGATATGTCTGACCGGGTCCAAACTGCATTGTTTCAATCCTTGTTTTAGTGGATTTCTTTCTAATTCCATGAAACAATCGAGAAGCAGCGGGCCGATCTTCGTTTCAATCCTTGTTGTCAACGGTCGTGAATTTGGGATGGGCTTAAGCTGGTATTCGCCAGCATTAATGTTGACTTTTTCATTGAAATTTTCCCTGGAAGGCCCTGAAAACATGGAAAAATTTGTAGTAAGTCTTCCTCGGCAAACTCTATGTGCTCCGTAGCCTATGCTTTTGTCCCTTATCCTTATTGCCGTATTGTTTCACCTGCTCCTTCACCGTAAACCCGATCTCTTTTTTCGATTTATCTTCCGGGTTCAGCAGTTGATCCAGCACCTCAAAAACAATCTGAAACCGCTCATCCGACTGCTTGCGAAGTTCCTCCACTTCCCGCTTCAGTTCTTCACTGGCTGAAATCATGTGACGGATTTTCGTAAAGGTTCGCATGATTTCAATATTGACACGGATGGCGCGGTCGCTGTTCAGAACACTGGAGAGCATTGCTACACCTTGTTCTGTAAAGGCGAAAGGTTTATATCTTGCTCCTCCCCAGCTTGAGGTCACAAATTGTGACCTCAAGTTCGCAAACTCCTCTTTGTTCAGCTCAAACATGAAATCAGAGGGGAAGCGATCCATATTTCTTCTGACCGCCTGTTTCAAAACTTTTGTTTCGACGCCGTATAGTTCGGCAAGGTCTCTGTCGAGCATGACACGGATACCACGGATGAAATAGATTTTTGAAGTAATCGCTTCGGTTGAAATTATTTCCGACATTGAAAATCCCTTAAGCACCCATATGATTTGTATCATTTTTTTTAAGGTCACAAATTGTAACCTCAAGCTGCCTCAAAAAAACTGCGAGAGCACCTCATCATTCACCAATTTCCGGTCAAACCCCTGCCCCATCACTTTAACCCGGCGGAAATCCTCCTGGCAGAAGGGGAAGAGGTAGACGCTGTCCTCCTCTTCGTCGATCAAGTCCCGGCAGATCTCGCCCAGCTCATCAAAGCGGTTGGTCTCCACCCGGCCCAGAAACACACTTTTCTGGACGCGGATCAAACCTGCCTCCTTGCAGGCTTTGGCGACTTTGTTGCGGGTTTTGTTGCTTACAATGTCATAGATAATCCAGGTTAAAACAGATGACATCCGCTCTCCTTTGGTCAGAACTCCTTGATTTCTAGCCAGTCGGGGCGTTTTTCATTGTCATCGGCCAGCAGGATATTGGCCAGCCGGTGGGCTTCGTGCTGGATAATATGCCGACGCTTCACATTTTTTCTTCGATAGCGAACGGTTTCATCCAGATGGGCGTTCATGGCTTCCACCACAACGGGTTTGCCGGCTTGATTCAGGGATACTGAATGTTCGCGGCAATCAAAATACGCATCTTTCATTTTCCTGCCGGTGAACAGGTAAGCCGTAACCTGCTCGGCATAGATCCGGAAGGGCTCAATCAAGTCAAAAACCAGGGATTTTTTATTGTAGTTGTCCGTATGCAGAAAGCCGACATACGGGTCCAGACCGGCCAGGATGCAGGCTTTTTCCACCAATCCGTACAAAATCCCATAACAGTAATTTAAAACCGCGTTAAACGGATCTTTGGCCGGCTGCCGGGAGCGGCCGTTAAACCGGTATTTTTCCGGCAGCAAGGGAGAAATGCACTGAAAATACGCCCTGCCGCATGTGCCCTCAATGCCCATCAGACTGTTGCGAAGATTGTCGGTACAATCATTCTCCAACTCGTCCAAGCGGCTCAACGCCCTTTCGATCACGGCCAGTGGCTCCTGAAAAAGCGACTCCTTTCCGGGCCTGGCATACATCAGTTTTTTAAGGAACTGGATCTGGTTATTGATTTTCTGACTGATCATCTCCCTGACCAAATTCAGCCCGATTTCCCGGTCGACATCGGCATCCAGCTGCCGACGACGGATCAATGCCGTGCTGCCCAGCTTGGAAAACCAGACCCGGCCCACCGGATCACCGTACCCGTCTAGAAAAATAATATCAATGTTGTGCATAAGAGCTAGGTTGATGGCTTGGGTGGATAGCATGGCTTTATCGGTGAGGAGAATGGATTCGACTTTTCGGGGAGAAATATCAAACTTTTTTTCTTCCTGCTTTAACCTAAAGATTCCCTCTTTCTGGGTGATAAAGGTTCCAGGTGTATTGATGACCAGTTGCATGAGAAAAAAATGTAGAAGTGTTCAAATATATCAGGATATAATAAGAATATGTCTTATTTTTCCACTTAAATCAAGAAAAAACTGCCGCGTTAAATTAAACGCCGTACCACCCGGTGGATACCGTAGGATTCATTGTCAACTGCAATAGGCCCGCAGTTATTTTATGCTATGGTTATTTGAGTTAATGAAAGGGCGCTACGGGCGGCTTCAAAGCCCGTCCGCAGTGAAAGGCTATAGTTCAAACGGCGTCAGGCTTTCGAAGCCGTCTTCCGTGATCACAAAGGTCTGCTCAAACTGAGCGGAGAGCTTGCGGTCCGCAGTAATGGCGGTCCAGTTATCATCTGCGATAAACAGATCAGCCTTTCCTAAATTGATCATCGGCTCCACGGTAAAAACCATATTGGGCACCAGCATGATGCCTTTGCCTCTTTTGCCGTAATGCGGCACCTGCGGTGGTTCATGGAATTCAAACCCGACGCCGTGGCCGACGAATTCGCGGACCACGGAACAACCCTCCCCCTCGGCATATCTTTGAATCGCCCAGCCGATATCACCGATATGGTTGCCGGGCTTTAACATCTCCAAGGAAGCTTTTAGGCTTTGGGCGGCCACACTGACAATTTTTTTGGCCTCAGGACCGGGCTCACCGACAAAGAAGGTCTTATTGGCATCCGCATAATACCCGTTTAGGTTATGGGTAACATCCACATTGACAATATCGCCATCTTTTAACTCCAATTCTCCTGGAATGCCGTGACATATTACCTCATTAACAGAGGTACAGATACTTTTGGGAAACCCCCGATAGTTCAGAGGGGCAGGGGTTGCCCCGTTTTTGACGGCAAAATCATGGGCCAGGGTATTCAGCTCATCTGTGGTAACACCCGGCTCAATTGCCGCCTCCACGAGATCTAGAGTTTCCACAACAAGCTTGCCGCAGACACGTATCTGCTCAATATCCTTTTGACTCTTCAACCTGATATTGTACTTGTCTGCATATAGATTTTTATAGTTGACCGGTGCCGGTGTTTCTTTGTTCATACAACACTTTTTATATTTTTTGCCGCTGCCGCAGGGGCAGGGATCGTTCCGGCCGATCTTTTTCCCATTGTTTTTCAACATCGTATCCACCTTTGTGACGTCACTATCCGGCTATTCACTCGATTGAGTTTGTATAAGCACCAAATAATATATAAACCTGACTATCAGGTGTCAAGTAATGGATTGTTTCAAGGATTAAGGTCTGATATGTTCCGACTGGGTTAAGCGTTTCGGTATTCGTGGCCAACAAAAAATTCTGGAAAAAATTTCTCGCTGACGCTCGAAATAACAGGAGAATAAAACAAACCAGACTCAGATATTATATGAACGAGGAAAATATGGCTCTTAAACGTGAAGAACTGATCTTGAAAACAGTAAAGGAAATAGTGGTCAAATTCATCGAGGTGGGAAATATTTCACCGACGAGTTTTCACGATCATTTTCGAAACATTTATAAGACAGTGGATACAGCGGTCAAGGCATCGGAAGACGGCGCTCCGCCGAAAGACGCCCCGCCAGATTAATGGGCTTGCGCCCAGTCATTGCCCACGGAGACATTGACTTTAAGGGGCACCTTAAACGACCAGATAGTCTCCATAATCTCCTTGACACCGGTTTGGATCGTCATCAATTCATCTGCCGGGGCCTCAAAAACTAGCTCGTCATGGACGGTCAACAGCATGGCCGAGCGCAGGTTCTGCTCAGTTAAGAACCGGTCCGCCCGGATCATCGCCAGTTTGATAAGATCGGCAGCAGTGCCCTGAATACGGGTATTGACAGCTGTCCTTTCGGCGAATGCTCTCACATTGCTGTTCTGGCTGTCGATATCCGGCAGAAAGCGTATCCGGCCCAGTTCAGTGGATACCTGGTGCGTACGCCGGGCGTTTTCAATCGACTCGTCAATAAACCGCTTGACCCCGCTGTATCGACTAAAATACTGGTCGATAATGGTTTGGGCCATTTTGCGGCTGATGCCGAGCTCTTTGGACAGGCTGTAGGCGCCCATCCCGTAGATAATGCCGAAATTAATAACCTTGGCCTGTCGCCGCAGCTCGGCAGTTATGGAGACTGTATCTGCATGGAATACCTCGGCCGCAGTGCGGGTATGCACATCCTCATCCGCCTGAAAAGACTCAATTAACAGCCGGTCATCCGAGTAATGGGCCAACAGACGAAGCTCTACCTGGGAATAATCAAGAGAGACAAAGGACCAGCCCTCTCTGGGGATAAATGCCCGTCGCACATCCCTGCCCGCCTCGGTGCGGATGGGGATGTTCTGAAGATTGGGATTTGAGCTGGACAGCCGGCCGGTGGCAGTGACCGTTTGGTTGTAAGAGGTGTGAATGCGCCCGGTTTCAGGATTTATCAGATCAAAAAGGGCATCCACATAAGTTGATTTAAGCTTTGCCAGAGACCGATGGTGCAGAATCAGGGCCGGTAGCTCGTGGCGTTCCGACAGGGCGGTCAGAACATCAACATCCGTTGAATAGCCGGTTTTCTTTTTAGTTTTTTTCTGCACCGGCAGTTTCAGCCTGTCAAACAGAATCCGGCCAAGCTGCTGGGAAGAGTTGATATTGAATTCCTCGCCCGCTTGGGCGTAAATAGCGGCCTCCGTCTGCTCAAGCTGAACGGCCAAATCCTTGGAAAACTCCCTGAGACGCTCTTTGTCCACCCGGATGCCGGCCTCTTCCATTTTCATCAATACCCGAATAAGCGGCATCTCGACTTTCTCAAAAAGCGGCGTCAAACCGGCGGACTCCAGCATGGGTCGAAATCTGTTGTATGCCTGAAGCGTGATATCCGCATCCTCACAGGCATATTCCGTGGCCTTGTCAATGGCCACCTGGTCGAAGCAATCAAGGGTATGATCGCCATCCCTTACCGCCTCCTGGTATGAAATCATCTTATGGCCCAAGTAATCCAAGGCGATCTGATCGAGATTATGCACGCGTTTGCCCGGATTGATGAGGTATGAGGCCACCATGGTGTCAAACATAACGCCGGCGAGGTCCACCCCGCATCGTCTTAACACCATCCAGTCATACTTGATGTTCTGGCCGATCTTGTAAACCTTCGGATCCTCTAGTACGGATTTCAGACGATCGAGAACTATCCGGCGGTCCAATTGATGATCCGCCCCACCGCCCACATGGGCGCACGGAATATAATAGGCCTGGTGTTCCTGGAGGGCTACAGAGATGCCTACGAGCTCGGCCTTCATGGGGTCAAGCGCTGTGGTTTCCGTGTCAATGGCAAAAATCCCTGCCTTTTTCAAATCCTCAATCAATTCTGACAATGCTGTCTCATCCAGCACGGCCTGGTAAACATGGGCCTCTTCTTCCGTGACTGCGGGATAGTCCTTCTGCAACTGCCGGAACTCGAGTTCCTGAAAGAGCCGGCCCAACTTCTGCGCATCTTCCGGCCTGTGCTTGAAATCCTCGAGATCATGGGAAACCGCTACATCGGTATGGATGGCCGCCAGATCCCGGCTCAAAAATGCCTGTTCCTTATGGGCCAGAAGTTTCTCGCGCTGCTTTTCGGATTTCAAAGAGTCGATCCGCTCATACAATGCAGCCATATCCGGATAGATTTTTAAAAAATTGGTCGCGGTCTTCTGCCCCACCCCTGGCACGCCTGGTATATTGTCCGCCGTATCACCGGCAAAACCAAGAACATCGACCATTTGCCGGGGCTCAATCCCGTGAGTCTCGCGGACGGAATCCCGATCGATATGGATATCCTTCATTGGATCCCAAATAATGCAGTTGTCTGTAATAAGCTGGATAAAATCCTTGTCGCCGGTCACCATGATGACAAAAAAACCGGCATTCTCGGCAATCCGGGCATAGGTGCCGATGAGATCATCGGCTTCATAGCCTTTCTCTTCAATAATCGGTATATTGAAGCCTTCTGTGATGGCCTTGATGTATGGAATCTGAACCGCCATTTCCTCGGGCATGGGCGGCCGGTTAGCCTTATATTTGGCATAAATTTCATGACGGAATGTAGGGCCCTTGCTGTCAAAAAACATGGCCGCATAAGCGGGCTGCCGGTTGTGAATGAGTTTGATCAGCATCCGGGCGAACCCATAAGCGGCGTTCGTGGGCAGGCCGGTCGATGTGGCAAGGCCGCGAATCGCATGAAACGCACGGTGAATATATGCGGTGCCATCGATAAGGTATATGGTTTTTTTATCCGTCATGTCCGCTAATACAATCTGTCTAAGAGATTATGATGGCTTTAAGATCGGCAAGGCGGTCAATATGATGATCTCCTGGAATAGAAGGATTTCGGTAGGCCACAAACCTTACACCCGCTGCTTCGGCGGACTGCGCGTCCAGCAAGGAATCCCCGACATAGATCATTTCCCGGGGCGCCGCCTGAAAATGCTCCAGCACCCGCGTCAAGGGTTGAGGGTGCGGTTTGGGGTGTTCGACATCCAGGGCGGTCACAACCAGATCAAAATAGTGGGCAATTCCATGGAGATCAAGCACCTTACTCATGGTGTCGGATCGATTCGTGGCCACTGCCAGGGATAGGACAGGCTGATATTTTTCAAGCACATCGATCAAATCCGGCTCCATCTCCATGTAAGGAATGAACGGATCATAACCGGTCTGTTTCCTGTATTGCTGGGCATTTATATAAGCCTCCGAATCCGGAAACAGGTTGGCCATCGCCTGATCCACGGTGTGCATCTGGGCATGGGCGAACTGTTCATCAGTCATTGGCGGCCGGTCAAACTGGGCCAGAATCTGATTGTAAAACGCTTTATTGGCTGTTTCCGTATCGAATAAAACCCCGTCACAGTCAAAAGTCAAAACTCGAGTAACAACCATGGGATACTATTGCGCGGCTTTATCTTTTTCCCGGATATGGCCGGATACAATAATCGAGATGGGCGTGTGGTCGCTCCTGTCGGTTATAAGGCTCAGCCGTTCATGATAGCGTCCGGGCTTATCTCTGGTATTGACGACTTTCAATTCATAGACGGTCCTTCCCGAAACATCTGTTTTTTTTAGCTCACACTTGATGTTGGCTTCCCCCATCGGAGCGACCTTTAATATTTTAAAGGGCTTTTTGGTTTCCGGGGTGATGGTGACCGTCTGTTCAATATTCTCGCCCACGACACCGAGTAAAACAACGCGTTTCGGTTCGATCGTGGCGAATTTTTCGACCTCCCCCTGGACCGTCAAACGGATTTCTTCGTTTTCCGGATCATTGGTAACGACTGTGGCGCTCCTTTTCAGTTGTCGGCCGCCATAGCCTTTGGTGCTGACTTTTATTTTTATTTTTCCCTCGCCGCCGGCAGGGATCTGTCTCGTAAAAGAGACCGTGGCGCAGCCTCAGCCGGTCCTCACATTCTGAATATCCAAGGGGGCATCACCGGTATTTTTGACCACAAACTCATGGATCACATCATTTCCTTCCAGCACCGTGCCGAAGTCATAACTTTCGGCTGCAGCCACCGCTTTGGGGCTGGGCTGGGCGGCCACCGCAACAACAGGGATAATCCCCAGAATCATCACGATAACGCTGATTTTGACAATAATTGGCCGTAAACTTACTTTCATAAAAACTCCTGTATTAAAAAGTTTCTTTTTAGCCCAATAAATTAACATAACCCAATCTTAAGGCTTTTCAAGGATACCGAACATAGAGGGTTAAATAATTTGTTCAATTAAAAAATATTCGATGCAATGTCAAGGCTCAATGCCATACTTGGACGCCAGTACTGATAATATCTCCGAACTTTGCTTTCAATGGTCCGGCTTTTCTGATAAAAACAAAAACCGGTGGCAAACCTAAAAAGGAGGATAAAAACGATGGAAACGCAGCAAAGGCGGGAAATGCCGCATGTCGTGGTCATGCTGATAACAGTGGCATGTTTTGTCATTATTATTGCCGGCATGAAAGCCGCTGCCGATATCCTCGTGCCCTTTTTCCTGGCCATTTTTATCGCAATCATTTTCACCCCGCCGCTTTTCTGGATGCAGCGTAAAAAAATCCCCACCATTATCGCCATAATACTTATCATCACCCTTATGGTGGCCATCGGGTATCTGCTGGCGCGTTTTGTTGGCGGATCGATCAACGAATTCACCAATGCGCTTCCTGAATACCGGGAACTGCTGATCGCCAAATCAAGCAGCCTTCAAGCCTGGCTGAATAAAATGGGCATTGAAGTCACCGACCAAATGGTAAGGAAACATTTAAACCCCGGCATTGCCATGCAAATGGCCAGCAAGACCCTGACCGCCCTGGGCAGCGTATTGACCAATGCCTTTTTGATTCTTCTGACTGTGATCTTTATTCTCCTGGAGGCGGCCGGATTCCCAGGTAAAATCCGGACAGCATTGAAGGCCCCGGAAAAATCGCTGTCCAACTTCAACCAGGTAAGCCGAAGCGTCAACCGTTATCTGGCGTTAAAAACGCTGCTGAGCCTCTTGACCGGCATCCTGGTCTGGTTATGGCTGTCCCTGTTAGGGGTCGATTACGCCATTTTATGGGGACTGGTGGCGTTTCTGTTAAATTACGTCCCCAATATCGGCTCCATTATTGCTGCCGTGCCGGCCGTGCTGCTGGCGCTCATCCAGCTCGACATACTGCATACCCTTTTGACGGCTGCCGGCTACGTAGTGATCAATACGGTTATCGGCAATCTGATTGAACCGCGGCTGATGGGCGGCCGTCTTGGCCTTTCAACGCTTGTGGTCTTTCTTTCCCTGGTCTTCTGGGGTTGGGTTCTCGGCCCGGTAGGAATGCTGCTTTCCGTGCCGCTCACCATGATCTTAAAAATTGCGCTTGCCAGCAACGAAGAGACCCAATGGCTGGCCATCATGCTGGGCAAGGAAACGCTGGAAGGGACGCTTTCCCCCGCGGAAAATCCGTGAAGCGATAAAGACAGCCTGTAGCGTAGCTTTGAAAAAAAATTAAAAATGATGGCTTCGTAAAAAGTCCAATATCTGTGTTGCGCTGCATCCCTCAGAATTTCACGTACAGCTAAGTACGCTGCATTCCTCGGGATTTGCGCGCCTTGATCTTGAACTTTTTTCTTTGCCATCCCAAAATCGACTTTTTACGAGATTATCAAAAATGACCGGAGAACATGCCCGGAGGGATATGCGATCGGTTAAAATCATACTGGCCCCCCAGTATTTTCTATATTTCGGTATCCTCGGCATTTATCTGCCGTATTTCAACCTATACTGTTACCACCTTGATTTCACCGGTTTTCAGATAGGCGTTCTTTCCTCTTTAAGAACATTCGCCATTGCCCTATTCCCGCTCGTATGGGGGGCGCTGGCCGACCGGTTTCTGATTCGCCGGCCCATTTACATCGCCTGCACACTGATCAGTACGGGCATCTGGGCGTTTTACCTGCTGACCACCAATTTTTATGCCATGTTCGTCATTACCGCCTTCTACGGCATTTTTCACGCCCCGCTGATCTCTTTTCTCGAATCTTTTTCCATGGACCTGCTGGGCGATGAAAAAAAAAGCTATGGCCGACTGCGCGCGTGGGGGTCTATCAGTTTCATCCTCACGGTCATTATCGTGGGACGAGCCATTGATGCCTTCTCCACCCATATTATCCTTATCCTTATCCTGGCTGGAAAACTGATGCTGTTTTCGATTGCAACCCGGATACCGGCATCCTCTCCACCTAAAAAATCGCCGTTTTCAACCGGTGCCCGCGCCCTTCTCTCCAAGAAGGTGCTCATCTTCCTAATCGCCGCATTTCTGATGCTGCTAAGCCACGGCACCTATTACGGTTTTTTTTCCATCCATTTGGAAAACCTCGGATTTAAAAGTACATTTATCGGTATCACTTGGGCGCTTGCATCTATCGCCGAAATATTCGTGATGGTCAACTCGGAACGTATTTTCAGGCGGTTTTCCTATGAGTATGTCCTGGTCCTGTCTTTTGCGGCCGCCGGTCTGCGCTGGCTGGTGCTCTTTTTTGCCACCTCGGCAGTTTTAATCCTGTTAACGCAGCTTCTACACGCTTTTACTTATGGGGCGTTTCACGTAGCCAGCATCCTCTATATTGACAACCTCACTCCGAACGAGTCCAAAACGCTCGGCCAGGCGGTCAACAATGCCGTAACCTATGGGCTGGGAATGATGTCGGGCTTTTTCATCAACGGCTATTTCTTTGATATCATCGGCGCCCAAAGTCTTTTTGCCATCAGCGGAATTCTTGCCATTGCCGGCATGGGGTTAATGTTAATTAATTTGAAGCAGAGCACGGAACCTGCTATATAAAAAAACTCCGCATAATTCTGTCGAACACATGTCCGCCTTCGGGTCTGGATGGCTTGGTTTGTTTTGCGGTCAGTATCTCGGGCGGCAGAAAGGATAAAAAATCCGAAATACCCGGTATGACGACGCGGACGACGGGAAACTGCAATACCGGGTGGGTGTGGTCCAGGATAATACAATCAGTGGAAAACTTTTCGCACAAATCTCTTATCCGACCGATTTCCGATAGAAGATCCGGCGCTTGTTCATTTTTAAAGCTCTGCTGTTCGCCTTTTTGAACAAAAGAGATATCTTTTGGGGACAGGCCGCAGCGCATGAGCATGTAATAGTTTGAAACCCGTGAGCCCGGCTGAATCTGTTTGTTGAACTGGGGCCTGGGCTTGTACAGGGTTTCTCTGCCCTGGACACCCTCGGTAAAACATCTGGAGAGCGCCTCCAGGGTATTAAAGGAAGCTCCCGGAATGAGTATTTGGTGTTCAAGAAGATTCGAAGGAAGGTTCTCATTTATATAAAGCACGCCGATGACCGGCAAAACACCGTCAAAAGAGAGGTCTTTAATCACCACCCGCACCCCGTGCTTATTATAGAACTCGATCATTTCCCGGATCAATTCGCTGTCAATACTTTGCGGGTTAATCGTGGGATGGCTTTTTTCCGGCTTAATGGTGTTGATCTGCGCCCAACGTTCAAATATCTCGCACGAGGCCTGGATAATCGCCTCCTCGATGGTGTTTCCGGCGGCCATTCCGTTGGATCCGTGAATAAAGTGGATTAGATTGATCGGGACCTTGACTGCTTTCTCATTTATAATGGAATAACCGTCCACCCAGTTTCGGGCCATCCGGCTGTCCTTTATTTCCTGCAGGTCATTTGCACCAAGCTGGGATTGATGCCCGAGCAAATCCTCGATCCGTAAAGGATTGCCCAATTCATCCTGATGGGCCTGTTCGTAGCCGTCCATCCAGGCAAAATCTAAAAATTTTCTGGTCTCCCGATTGTATAATACGGGCAGATGATGGCGCACCTGCTCTTCGAAGACGGGATAAAAAAGCCCTGCGCTCATTCGTTCCACCAGCTCAGCACATGCGCTCGCCTCTGCCAGCTTGGGAGTAATCCCCTTGCCTTCGCATACAATCTGCAGGTCATCAATCCAGATCCTGCCCCAATAAATCTGCTCCGCCGCTTTCACGCCTGAATATTCCGCTTTAAGTTTCAACGCGTTCAGGCCGTTATGGATCCTGTTGATCGTGTTTTCCGGCTGATCACATTTTCCGTAAGCGTTTCTTACCTGGTTTTTTAACTGCATGGGATGAAGCTCCAGAATCTTGTAGGCGAATTAGCCGTTTATGGATGGACACTAGTTAGGCATCAGTATATAGAGCGCTCCAGGATGCTTCATGCGCCCGGCCGCGGCTTCGGCATACCGGCCGCCGCCCCAGAAAATATCCACGCGCTCAAGCCCCCGAATGGCATTACCGGTATCCTGGTTTAAAGCAAACCGGGAAAACCGCTCCCACCTGCTCACGCGCCCCGACTTGTCCAGCACCGGTTTTTCGGTCTGGATAAAAGCCAGCGCGCCGGGCGGATAAACCCCCTGATCCATGGCAATGGACCGGCCGGGGGTTAATTCAACCCCCAGGCATCCCTTGGGCCCGCCGGGCTCTTCCTTGAAAAACACATAACGCGGGTTATAAGCAAATATGGCATTTCGCTCGCCCGGATGGTTTTTTAGATAGCGGCGGATGGACTGCATGGTCAGATCCTTTCGGGCAATTTTTCCGCTATCAATCAGGTATTTGCCGATGCTTTTATAGGGATGGCCGTTTGACGCCACATAGTGGACATTGATGAGTTTGCCGGTTGGGAGGCGAACCATGCCGGAGCCCTGGACATGAAGAAAAAAGAGATCCACCGGGTCATCCACCCAGACAATAGGGGTCGCCGTCTCCGCCAACACCCGGGTGTCTTCAATGGTTTGCCGGCAATAATAGGGGAAGACATCTTTGCCCGCCTGCCGGCCGACAACCCGGGTTGGGGGGCAGGCATCGCAAAAATCCTTAAGGTTAAAGCTTAAAAGGTCTGACGGCCGGTTATAGACGGGATAGCGATAAATTCCGGTTTTTTCCCTACTGCCGTTTAAAACCGGCATATAATATCCGGTATAGAGGATATCCTTACCCTCTCTGTTTCGGCTCACCTTGTAAACCCTGAAATGATCGGCCACCCATTTATTTAAAGCATTCTGGGATGGATAGTCTCTTATAATCGATAGAAACCGTTCCAATCCGTCTTTCAACTGCGCGGCGCTGAACCGGTCTCCGCCGAATTCGAATACCCTTGATGCGGGCAGTTTTTCATAATACCTGAGACTTGACTCAAGGCCGGCAGCCAGACGTTCCAAACCCATATCATCTTGAAACGGGGGGAATTTTTCTTTAGGCAGCTGCTTGATGGCAACTGGGCCGGCCGACTCAGAGGAGCCGGCATGCGCATGTCCGGTTAGCCCGATAAGTGGTGGTGGAATGAACCACAGAAAAAGTCCAAACCAAAAAATCCAATATTTGACCAGCCGGCTATTCACCTGTTTCACCCTCGCTATGAATATTTCTTGGTTTTTCCTCAACGGGCGTTAGATCCGAGAGCGGTTTCCCGTCATTTAACGTCACGCCCGTCTCCTGCAATTTTCTGGCTGCAGGCATTACCCGCTTCTCCATGGATCCGATGGCCTGGTTAAATGTGATGACCGACCGGTCCAGATCCCTTCCCAGCTTATTCATATGGCCGATCATTGAATGCAAACGGTTGTATAGGTCGCTGCCGAGTTCGCTCACCGCCCGGGCATTTTCCGCGGCGGTTTGCTGCTTCCAACCATAGGCCACTGCTTTTAATAATGAAATCAGCGTGGTCGGGGTGGCCAGAATAACGCCCTTACCCGCTGCTTCCTCGATCAGACCGGGCATTTTTGCAAGTGCGGCACTGAAGAAATTTTCGCCCGGCATGAAAAGCACGACGAACTCGGGTGTGGGTTTAAACTGGGTCCAGTAGCTTTTCTGTGCCAATTTCTGAACGTGGGCTTGGACCTGACGGGCATGCCGGTCTAACATCTCCTCGCTCTCATCCCGGGAATCTACTTCAAGGGAATCCAGGTATGCGGCAATCGGAACCTTTGAGTCAACAACGATCCGACGATCCCCGGGCAAATGAATAACCATATCCGGTCGGCTCAGCCCGTCGCCCGTTTGTGAGGACACCTGCTCAAAAAAATCGCACCGATTCTGCATGCCGGATATTTCAACCACCCGCCGCAGGGTGATTTCCCCCCAGCGGCCTCGGACATGCGGCATACGCAGGGCATTGACAAGTTTTCCGGTTTCCCGCTGAAGCTCGGTCTGGGTCTGAGCAAGCGATACCACCTGTTGAGACAGCTCACCGTAAGCCTTCTCCCGCACCCGCTCCATGGTCCGAACTTCCTGGTCGTATTTTTCAAGCGCATCGGCAATCGGCTGAACCACCTCGTTAACCGCCTTTTCCCGGGTTTTTAATTCCTGCTTCGCGGATTCCAAATAGCCGGAAAGGGTGGTGCCTGCCAAATCCAAGAACGACTGGTTGTTATCGAAAAGGGCACGGGCGGCCATCGCCTGAAATGAGTCCGCCATTCGGGTCTTGACCTCTTCGACCATGGCAGACTTCTCCTCAGCTGCGGCCCGCTCCTTTTCAAGGATGGTCTCAAGTTCAGCGATTCGCCGCTGGTAGTCGGCAGTCTGCTGCTGAAGGCGTCGGATCTCATCCTCGCGCCTGGAAAGGGTCTCTTTCAGCGCCTCGATTCCCTCCAGGCGGGTATTGGCTGCGGTAAGTGAGTTGGAAACGGACAGAAACCTGTCATGCTGTGTTTGAAGGTCTTTCCGGACCGATTCAAGACGGCGGGAGAAAACAGAGCGGGTGGCCAGCCATCCGATCATGCCGCCTACGGCAAGGCCGAAAAAAACAAAAAATGTAGACCCGATCCAAGCTTGCACTTGCATAAATGACTTTTCACTTATAAGGATTCACTCCGCCGTTACCCCGATTTTTCCGGCCGGATGTAAGTACCGCTTTTCCCGCCGGACTTCTTCATCAGTCGAATCTCGGATATCATCATCTCCCGGTCAACCGATTTACACATATCATAAATGGTAAGTGCTGCCACCGATACGGCGGTCATTGCCTCCATTTCAACACCGGTCTGCGCAAACACACGGGCGGTAGCGCGTATCAGAATCGAATGGGCCGCATCCTCCGGTATGAAATCCACGCTGATATGCTGTATCTGAAGGGGATGACAAAGGGGAATCAAATCCGGAGTTTTTTTGCCGGCCATAATGCCCGCCAGACGAGCGGTTTCTATGACATTGCCCTTGTAAATCGCCTGGTTCATAATACGTTCAAATGTTTCCTGCTGCATGTATACCCGGCCCTCTGCGACGGCCATCCGCTGGCTGGATGATTTCTCTCCCACATCAACCATCCGAACCCGCCCATGGTTATCCATATGCGTAAATGCATCCATTTTAACTCCTAATACCCAGTTAAACAAATTCTTCCGTTTTATGTGTTACCGTCTCCTTAATGGCGTTAAGCGTTCGCTCAAGTACCGGTATCACATTAGCCCGTTTGTCCCCTGCAACGACCAGACGCATAATCTCATCGCCTACGGCCAGCGGCTTATCCTCGACGGTTTCCACTTTTATATCTACAATTCCGGGCGATTGTTTTTCACGTTCAATAATACGCCTCAGCCGCTCGTGGTCCACAGAAACCGTCAATCCGGAAACCGGGCGGCCATCCTGGGATGAACCCCTTACAATGCCGGTATGAGATAAAATCATGCCGATCTGATCAGCTGCTGGATGCTCTTTAATTTTGTCAATCATCTTCTTTAACTGCATAGTTCGCCACCCCTTTATTTTCAGCCCGATTCGACCTGGTCACCCCATGATTCAGCACGAATCAAATCATCCGGCGTATTAATGTTGAAAAAGGATGTAAGCTCCGGGTCCGTCTGTTGAAGTACATCCCCGGGGACTTTCTTAACCTTCAAGGATTTAAAAATCCGTTGAATTTTAAATTTTCCCTCTTTTATATGATGCTCCATCATAGGCAGGCAGGTCTTTGAATAAACCGCAAACAAGGGCTCCATACCGGCTTCTGTTTCTGGAATGACAATTCCCACATTGGCTTCTATGTGATCCATTATGATACGAATCAGTTTTTCCTGTAAAAAAGGAGTATCACAGGCGGTGACAAAAATAAACGGATTGCGGGCATAAAATAAACCGGCATGGATACCGGTAAGAGAACTCCTCACTGAAAAAATATCCGACACAAGGGTGGCATTAAAGTCCAGATAGGATGCCGGATCATTGGTCACAATGATGACCTCTTCAAAAAGGTTTTGGAAGGGCTCAAAAATACGATCAATGATCCTGCGGCCGCCAACCTCCAAAAGGGCCTTGTTTTTACCGGAAAACCGTTTACTTAAGCCGCCTGCAAGAATCACCCCGCTGCAGGCAGTGCTGGAATCCGCCATATATTATCTCTATCTCACCAAATTAAAATATAAACGCTGATAAT
>JAGYOX010000053.1 GCA_018399235.1 Desulfobacterales bacterium
CGTGAAGATCTCTGGTATCGGCTCAATATTTTCCCGATCACGATGCCGCCGCTGCGGGACCGCACCGAAGACATCCCGCTTCTGGCCAGCTTTTACATTGACCAGATCTCAAAAAGACTGGGCAAATCCATCAAAGTGGTCCCGACGGGCGTCATGGAGACATTGCAAGAATACCATTGGCCCGGCAATGTTCGCGAACTGGAAAATGTCCTCGAACGGGCAGTGATCAATTCCTCCGGCACCAAGCTGCGGCTTGTGGATGATTTGAAAAAGCCGCCTAAAGATGCCGCAAAACCGGATCAAACCCTGGAAAATGTAGAGCGTGAATATATCAAACGGGTGCTGGAACAAGTCGGCTGGAAAGTGAGCGGCAAAAACAGCGCGGCTGAAATTCTGGGGCTGAACCGTAGCACCCTGCGCGCCCGAATGCGCAAATTCAATATCCGCAAGCTGTAAGTTCTCATTCCACTTTCAATCCGTTATTGCCACTGACATCAGCCGAGGCTTCGTCACCAGAGTCCAAAGCATCAGTTGCCAGTAATGAAACTGCTCCTTGTCCGAAAGATTGTCCACATTGACGTCAACCAGTCGCCTGGGCCATTCCTCCGGCAGCAGGGCCGCCATGGTGGGCAGGCCAAGGGGCGGAAAGGCCGCCTTCTTCCCGATAAACCCCAAAGCAAACGTAGAAGACCAAAAAGTATCCGGAAATTTTGGATAAATCAGTAAGAGTTTCATATCGAAAGCATCCTTTCAGTATCTATATGAGAAAAATCAGCTTGTTTGTTTTCTTACAGAATTGACGGTTTCCATTCCTTCGGCTTCCAGGACCGAAAAGATATGGATTTTCAATGGTTCGCACAGAAGGCTCCTGGTCCCGAGCAAAACGCTGAATCTTCCTGACCTTATGTATCGATTCAGATCCTGGCGGGTTTCCCATTCCGAAATAAGGCTGAAAATATTCTTATCTTCGATATCACAAAAAATGCCATAACTCAGACATCCACTATCATTTGCCTGCGGTTCAACCAGTGATAGAAGTGTTTGCAGAATCTCTTTCTGCTTTTCCGGAAGCACATTCATGATTGTTCTGATTACGATCATTGCAGTCACCTGTTGGCAATGCCGAGATTGAGGATTATTCTACTATACTGAGCACTGTTTGTTTTTTGTCGTTGCCGAAACAGCGCTTAATGCCGTGCATAGTGCACCGGCGACACGCCCCTATCTTCCAATAAAATTTAGCTAACATAACCTTTAAAACCCTCTCCATACATCTCAGTAGTTCAAGCTTTATGCCAGATTTTTATCAATCATGCCGGGGCCTCCATCCTTCTGATTTATATGAACAATCAATTTATAATGGTCATTAAGGGCTTTCATTAACTGCCAAAGAAGAAGGTTACATATTGCCTATCGGTCATATATGACCTTTTTTGAACTTTCCTGGTGTTATGACAGGCAAAGAATAAAGACAGATTGAATGGAGATAAAAGTTTAACCTGAGTTGGGCAATGTCGGGTTTATGGTTTTTGGATGTTTAGCTTGCGTATGCGCATGCGGGCGCGCAAGGTGCTGCGGTTTAGTCCAAGGATTTCAGCCGCACTGTTTTTTCCGCCGGTAAAAGGAGAGATTAACTTTTATCACCTTCAAATCAGAGTCAAGAATCACTAACGGTTCACGGATCGAAGATAGGAAATCGTCAAAAACTTCAACGGGGGCTTGAAATCTTTGTTGATCGGATCCGGACTTTTCAGGTTTCTTTTTCATTTTTTTTCATAAGGTTAGTTGGTATTTGAAACGAAAACCGTCATTGCATTTAATCGTTTTGCGAAATCGCTTAAAAACCAGAAAACGAAACACTCGTGCCATGTTCCCTAATTGGTTGATATAAATCATACAGGGCGGATTAAAAACGATCAATAAGTAATTTATTTGTTTTTAAAATATGTTATGGAGGGTCATGAAGCAGTATGTCACACACTAAAAGGTTGACTTATCTTTTCTCCATCTTAAAATAGCCCTCAACCCCTCTTCAGCCACCCTTTTGCCTTGAACTTCATAAAAAATACCAAAGTTTAAAGCGTTGATGGCGTCAATGTTCCTCTCCTTCTCATTAATAAAAGGCTCGGAACCAAGAATTTCCTTAAAAATGCTTTTAAATTCCAATAATCGGTTCGGAGGTAGCAATTTTTGTATTGCTGTGTCTTGTTTTTCCTCACGATCGACCTCTGCCAAACGCTTTTCAATATAGCTAAGTGTTCTAGGCGTGACGTGAAATCCGAAACATCTTTTCAGGCTTTCATCAATCCCGGATAATTCATTAGGCTGAAATGCTTCCGTTTTTCCTTTCCGGATTGAAAAGGGTGTTTCCCCATTGTCAATCTGGCTCGTCCCTTTGGATCTGGCGGATTTTCCCGGATCAAAGCTTTCAGCTATGCTGCATAAATGCTCGGCTTGGAGGGCAGCGACCTGAAGGTAAGCGCTCAAATTATAAAACCCCATGTGGATGTGCTCGGGAAGAGTTTCCCCAACTCTGCTGCGTACATACCTGTACTTGTGGTCGATTTCCCCCCATGCCTCCTCAAGTATCGTTCTCAATTGTAGCTCAAATACGAGGCTCTTTAGCTCCTTCGGTGCATCCGAATTTTTACCCAGCTTTATCTGGTAATGTATAGACGAGTAACCGCTATACTGAAGAGCTATGTCCTCAGGTATCGAATCGCCAAAATTAACCGGCAAGATGAAGGAGCGTTTTTTTTCTGGCCCCTTTATAAAGCTCAAAATCTCTTCGTCAGCCAGAAATTGGAGATATGATCCGATATTTTCAATATCTGTAAGTCGCAGGCATATTATCCTTACGCCCAAAAGATCGCATATTCTGTCTTGATAATTTTTTTTTGAAATTAAGGACAAATCCGCCTTCATTTCTTTATTTAAGGCCGTGATTTTTTCTATCAGCCTGTTTTCACCTTTAATGCGATATACTATTGCATGTAGACTTTCATTCGGCAATGAAGGATCGTCCCGAATTAAATGGGTGATATGATCAGCGAGTTTTTCATATCTCCCCTTTGAATTGTAATAAGATATTAAAATCGCTTCTTTTTGTTTCTTTTTCAAATTTTAAAATTTCCTAACTGGTTAAAGGGTGGCCTAAAGTTACCCATATTAATTTCATACTGAACCAAGGCCCTCTGGGATTTCCTGGGAATTATCCTCCTGGCTCTCAGCTTTATCAGCCTTTTTATCAATCTTGCGCTGTCTCTTGAGTTCTTGCTTTTCTTTTTTGGCCATCTCTTTCTGCCTTTTGTTGGACTTATAGCTTGACCGTGCCATATTGTAATCTCCTTTGGGGTTAAATGGGGTAGAAGAACAATCAAAATCGGTATATGATTATTCTTTTTGAGGGAGGATAAGAATTGCGAAGCTAAAAAGGCATTCCCCCCCTCTATCGGAAGGAATGCCTTTAACTTACAATAATGGGAAGTTAGTTTACGGTAACATTTGTAGCCGAAGGCCCTTTTTGGCCTTGCTCTATGTCAAAAGCTACTTTGTCGCCTTCATTGAGGCTTTTAAAACCGGTTGCGTTAATTCCTGAATGATGAACAAACACATCCGGGCCGTTTTCTTGCTCGATAAAACCAAAGCCTTTTTGGTCGTTAAACCATTTAACAGTTCCATTTGCCATGATCGCATCCTCCTTTCAAAAAAATTCTCAAGACCTTAGACTGGAGGATAATACATTTTAAAATGGATGTTTCCTTCAGAAAAAAACGCCCTGTCAAATATAGACAGGGTTAACTTGATTCTATATATATTAATCCTCTTTTTTATAAAAAGCAAGGAAATAAAAAATATATTTTTAAAATTTTAAATAATTTATCAAAATATCGATGCTAAGAAAATCGAGTATATCAATTTTATATCCGGAAACGCCAAATAACGCGCAAGATGACGTAAACAACTTTTTTAAAGGATAACGACAGGGCCTTTTTACAAGCCTCACTCCTTGCCTGAAATAACAAGGCAGGAAAACCAAAAGCGAGCGGTTATCTTATTGATAATCTTCTGATTGAGATATTTTTATCTTAGCGCTCGACGGCACAGGAACATCAAAAGGGCAAAGATTTCCAGCCGCCCCAGAAGCATGACAACGCTCAATATCCATTTGCCCATTTCAGGGATCTGACTGAAATTTGAAAGGGAACTGACCATCCCGAAACCCGGGCCGACATTTCCCATGGCCGCAACCGAGCCTGAGAATGCCGACATAATATCCACGCCGATAAATGTCAGGACAAGGGATGATGTAAATACGACCAGCAGGTAAAGTACAACATAAACAACCCCGGCCTCAACAATACTGTTATCGATGATTGTCTTATTTAACCTGAATGCAAATACCCCCTTGGGATGAAACATTATTTTCAGATGTTTGACAATGCTTTTCAATGTGAGGATTATCCGGTCCACCTTAATGCCGCCGGATGTCGACCCGGCACAGGCGCATTGCAGGGAGAAAAAAATCAATATTAGTTTTGAAAAGCCGGGCCAGATGTTGCTGTCTGTTGTGGCAAAGCCGGTGCTCGTGCCGAGCGATATGACCTGAAAGGCTCCAAAACGCAGGGCATCCAGCCAGTTCGCATAAACATTCCCATGGAGATTGATCGTGACGAGCAGCACACTAACAAGTAATGCGCCAATGTAATATCGGACGATTGAGGATTTCCAGAGCAGGTCCATTCGACCGGTTATTGCCAAGAAAATCAGGGCAAAATGGATGCCGGAGAGGATCATGAAAACCATGATGACCATTTCAATGGCCGGGTTGTTGAAAAAAGCAACGCTTGTGTCCTTGGGGGAAAATCCGCCCGTAGCGACAGTGGCGAAGGAATGGGTAATCGCATCGAAAAAGCTCATGCCCAATATCAGGAGGGAAATCGTCTCCAATACGATCAATCCGAAATAAACGATAAGAATAATTTGCAGGGTTTTCTGGGTCCGGTAACGGAAGTTTTCGACGGCCAGGGATGAAATTTCATTCCGGTAGAGCACCATGGCCGCCTGGCCCGTGGAAGGCACTACGGCAAGCATGAACACGATAATGCCAATGCCGCCGATAAAGTGGGTAGTCGATCGCCACAGCAGCAGCCCAGCCGGAATTGCCTCGATATTGTTCAAGATAGATGAACCGGTGGTGGTGAAACCGGAAACGCTTTCAAACCAGGCGTTGGTGAAGGTAAACGGCCCGCCCCACATAATATAAGGCAACGCCCCGATCAGAGAGGAAAGGAGCCATCCGGCCACTACAATAAAAAGCCCCTCGTCGTTGTGGATGTTTTCTGTGGCTGGCACATAGATAATCGGAAAAACACCGATTAATGCAGTTATCAGCGAGGTGAACAGAAGCGGTAAAAGCGCCGAATCGCCTTCAAAAAAAGACACGCCAGCGGATATAAGCATAAACAGGGCGTTAAACAGCAGTACATAACCGATATAGCGAAGAATAATCCGTAGTCGCATAACGCTATCCCATCAAAAATACTTCTCTATTTTGGCAGCCGGCTCATGGACGCCAGTTTGGATACCGTGTCCGCCAACTCAGAGAGTTCATCATTTGTCTCTATATCGACAAACACGGGTTCGTCTTTGGTGATAAAGTCATTAACCGATCGAATGATTGAAAGTATGGGATTGACGATGTAGATATTGATAAAAAAGTTAAATATGAGGGTAAAAACCAGGGCCGAGATGATGGCAATGATGCCGGGCATCACGGCCCGGTGCGCCCGGTTTTTTAAATTCGAAGCCGTCTCATACATAGCCTTGTCGTTAATGGTCATCAGATCCTGAACGGCTATTTTTACATCCTTGAAAGCCTCGTGCACATCTTCAAAATACCAGTTCAAATTGTCTTCATATTCAGTTCCCACGATCGGCCTGTCCCATAGGCGACGATATTCTGAATAAAGTGTGCTGATTTTATCTACATACTGTTTCTCATCCTCAATCGTCAGGTTGTTTTCGGCGGTTTCAAAGGCTTTTTTGAAATTTTCATGAGCCGTGGTAATGGTTTCCCGGCCCTGCTTCCACTTGCCGGATAAAAGCAAAAGCACCCCACTGTCTTCCCGTTCCAGTGCCTCGATCATTTTCTTTGCGGCGTTAATACTCTTATAATTGTCATCAAGGAGTTTTTGAACAGATGTGCCGATCGTTGTCAGCTCGTATATTGAATAGGCACCTGCAACCGCCAGCATTACCGCAAGGATCAGGAAACCCAGCATGATTTTGGTTCGGATTTTCATGTCCGCCTCCGTTAATGAACAGGGAGTTTTAAAAAACGATAGAACTGAGTGACTATAGAATATATCTTTTATTATGGCAACAGTGGAAATATACCTACTGAATTAATGGGAAATCCGGGAAAATCCGGGACCAGTACACCTAGTTATAATGAAAAAATTAGTAAACTGTCCCCGGATTTCATTTAAGCTTCCTTGAGCATCAAAATTTTAAAACCCGCCTTGAATTATTATATCATTTTCTGCTAAAGATCTATTGTAAATATTCAGGGGGTAGCCGAGTAAATGCTACCCTATCCAGCCGAGATCCGGCTGTTGTTCTTTGAAATAGCAGCTTATAGCATTTACGAGAACTGGGAATACCGGCAATTCACGGGAGCGGCATGTTTGCCTGAGAGAAAGAATCCGTTCCACCCAGCGGTCTCCCTTGTCACTTTGGGTGCCGTTGCTGCGCTTTCGCCACAGCACACCGAAGCGCAGGGCTCTTTCAGCGCTATTGTTGGTGGGTTCGACACCTTCCTGGTCAAGAAACAGCCACAAGGATTCCATTTCTTTGGCCAGGCGCCGGGCCATTACACCGGCCGCATCGTCTGCACCTTCAAAGAGAATCAGCAGACAGATGAACCTTGAATAAAAATCGGTCCACTGCTTCTGGCTGGGAGGCGCATTGGCGAAGTGACAAAGCAGTTGAAGCTCTTTGAGAATGCTTTTGCCAAAATCCCGTAGCGATTCATCCTTGCTTTCACTGAGCCCTCTGGCCCTTCTGATATGATGGGCCAGGCAGGATTGGCGGTTGTTTATCCATTTGCGGTAAACGCCGTAGTCGTCACTGACGAGGATGCCCTTCCAATCCTTGATCAGTTGTTCGAAAGCCACCGATGATCGGTTCGGATGGACCATGAAGAAGCTGGCGGTGCGGCTTGCCAGGACCCAGAGCCATTTGAGCGCCCCTGTCTGGAACCATGAGGTCTCATCCACATAATTGACGGGCGACTGCCGAACGCTGCGACCAAGAGCGTCATAATGAGGTTTGATGGCTGCTGAGGCTCGGTCAATGACATTTTGAATGGCGCCGGTTGAAATGGAAAATCCCAGAACGGATCTGCAAAAAGATTGCACCGTCTCCCGGCTGCTTCCCTGGGTTCCGCTCATTTCTGCAATAAGGGCACTCAGCCGGGGACCATAGCCGGGTTGACATGCTGAAGGCAGTTGCGCTTTGAGCGTTTTGCCGCACTTGGCACATCGGCATTTGTGCAGCACGTAATGGACAACATCCATCTTGACTTCCGGCAGCTCGATTTGTTGATGCGTATAAAAGGGTTTCATTTTTCCAAAATGGGTATTGCCGCAGATACAAACGTCAGGCTTGATCAGAACCTGTTGGGTGGGTTCCAGCAATTCCTGTTTGTATCCTTTATGGCCTTTTTGACCGCCCCGCTTGCGTTTTTTCTTGGAGACGGTTTTGCGGCCGGGCTTGCTGTAAGGGCTATCCGATGAGGGTGGTTTACTGGAATTCTGCGAGTTCTGGTTCGTACGGGCTTCGAGCTGCTTAATGCGTTTTTCCAGCTGTTCCACCTTAGCTAAAAGCTGCAAAACGGTCTGCTCCAGCTGCTCAACATATTGCCTTACTGGTGCCGGGGTAGCCAGCCAATCTGCTTCTGAAAATGGTCTTTTGGGTTCCATATTCAGGAGCATAGCATGGCAAAAAAGAAAAATCTAGTTTTATTTTAAATTTTTTCAATAAGTTATAATCATACTAACAAGTTAATAATTTCAAATGGTTAAACAGTGTAATAGAACCCCCTGAACGGTTACGATCTATTTTACCATTGAGATGTTTTGAAAAACCAAAAAAGCAGGCATGGAAAACAAAAACGAACCGTTGAATCAGCCAGCAAAAAAACAATAAAATTATTTTAGCAAAATAGAAGCATGCCCTCCCACGAGAAATCCGGTAGCCCCCATTTTTATAAACCCGATCCGTTGTCAGACGAAGCCTGCACCTCGAATGTGGATTTTTCTGTTCTCGGCTGTCCTCACAGACATAAGCTATCCTTGCGGCCTGTCAGCCGAAAAAAATTATCCCTACTATTCTTTATACTTTGTTTCCAGGTCGTTCTGGCCTTTACCGCTTGCCGTTCCGTTCCCGACAACGCGCCCCTTACGATACCTGATGAATATGATTCACTCTCAGAAGGATGTGTCCAAGGAGCATCTCTTCCCCATCAGAAGACTGAATATCTCACCTTTGAGGAAATTAAGTCCCTGGCCATGGCCCCTCATCCCGATGGGCCACTACATGATAAGCTCTCTCGTTTCTGGGAGACACCCATCATCTCGAATACCGCATGGCGTCGGGGAATCCGGCCCCGACGGCCCAGAAATGAATATCTCGGGCAATACCTACACATCGGAACTTGGAATATTAAAAAATCTCTCCAGCTCGATCTCGTCGGAAGGCTACTGGCCTCGGAAGAGACCTACCGGCAATACCTGGATGGACCATTTACGAAGAGGCAAAAGAAAGAGTATCTCCGTCAGTGGGAACGCTTGGCCAGCGCGGATGTACTTGTTTTACAAGAAATTGATATCGGATTACCCCGCTCAGATTATATCCATGGAGCTCAATGCCTGGCGAAAAGGCTTGGCATGAATTACGCCTATGCTCCGCAGGCGCTGGAATTGGGTCCGGTGCTGCTGGAATTGGAGATTGATCGCATCGCTGACATACAACTCCCCGAAACACAACAGCCTGATCCCGAACGCTATCGCGGCGTCTTTGGCAGCCTTATTTTGTCGAAATACCCCATTAAGTCTGCCGAGTGCTTCCAGCTCCAATCCCAGCCCTATGACTGGTATAAAACTGAGCTGGCTAAGTATGACGTCATAGAGGGTATCCGGAAATTTGGTTCAAAGGCCCTGTTTCATCAAAAGATTCCCCGCGAAGTGAAGCTCGGGGGGCGTAACTTCTTTCGGGTTGATATTGAGGTTCCCGGACTGCCCGAAGACACCCTCACGGTCCTCAATATTCACCTGGAAATTAAAGCGGAACCTGAGGATAGGGCCCAACAGATGCGGGAAATCCTTGATCGCATCGGAATGATTGAAAATCCGGTTATACTCGCCGGCGATTTCAACACCTCGCGTTACGACATGAGCCCCACTTCGCTCCCGCGAGTCACCTCACGGCTTGCCAGGGACTCGAATTTCTGGATCGACGTGGGGATTAATCTATTCTCTCCAGCCTATTCCATTTACAATACCGGCCGCATTGCACTTAACGAAGTGAAGGATCTGCACAATCCGGCTGCCATCAATCTTCCAGTAGCTTTCCCGAATGAGGCCTTGCAGCTCTTTACCGAGATCCGTGAATACAGGTTCGAGGACGGCGGACGTTTCGACTTTCGCGGAGACAGAAAACGTTCCATCAATCAGCGGGACGCTAAACTCTCTAATTCCAACGAAAAGGCTTTTTTGGGTTACCGGACCAACTTTTCGGTCGAGCGCCCTATTGGACCCTTCGGCCGGAATCGCCTCGACTGGATCTTTGTCAAATCCGGCTTTTATACCGATGAAAAGGATTCCTACAGGCTCGCCCCCCATTTTGGCGAGACCCTCAGCGCCTTTCATGAAGCCATGCCCAAACCCTTGTCCGACCACCGGCCCAATCTTATTGCCCTCCCATTGGAAAACCCTCCCGGTCTTTAGTTCTAGTTTGCTGAAGCAGAAATTTAAACCGCAATCCTTGCATAAACTCTTTAAAACGGGGCATAGGGATGCTCCGGCGGCTGCTTGACTTCATCGAGCTTTTTCCTTAGCTCCGAGACCTCCTCTTCCAGAGACGTCTTTTCACCACGAACTGTCTCCAACTCAGATCTGACCGCCGAAAGTTGAACTTCATATTGGTCAACGGCCCTATTAGCCTCGGTCAGCTCTTGTTGCTTGTTCGACAGGGCCTGATTGACTTTATCGAGCCTGCTCATCAGTTTCGAGACCTCCTCTTCCAGAGACGTCTTTTCACCACGAACTGTTTCCAACTCAGATTTAACCTGAAAAAGTTGATCTTCATATTCTAAAATGGTCCTATTAGCATTGGTCAGCTCTTGTTTCACTTCATCAAGATGGCTTTTTAGTTCCGAGATCTTCCTTTCCAGATCTGCCTTTTTGCCGCGAGTTTTTTCCAACTTAAATTGGACCGACAAAAGTTTTTCATTTAATGCAATATTTTTATTTTCAGCATCTTTCAATTCATTCACTTTTCGATCGTATTCATCTTGAGGAACGCCACATCCAAAAACCAAAAAAAAAGAAAATAAAATTGTCGCCATAATGCTTCTCTTCATACGCCACCTGTTTTCTTCTCATTCATATACCGGCTACTTTTTTTGTAACACCATGCCACCACAGATTGGATTCGTTATGATTCTACCGGAATTGGGGTGCTATATAAACTTATTTTTCATGAACAATTAATAGTGCCTGAACACTAAATAGGTATGCTGTCCCCCGATTTTTAAATTCCACCCCTCGTGAAAAAAGCATTGATCAGCATGAAAGCGGCCGCCAACCAGTTGGTGTAAGCAAATAGCTGTTTCAAATACTTTGGTTTAGTGTTTAAAGCGAATTTCCCACCGATGATCCCGCCTAAAACCGTCATTACGGCCAGGGGCAAGGCCCATAGCGGATTAAAATCGCCTTGTGTGGCATGACCGGCAAACCCCATAAAGGCAATGGCTGCGATCAATGTGGAGGAAGTCCCCACGGCCTTATACATGGATACCCCGCAGGCCACAACCATCAGCGGGACCAAAAATGAACCGCCGGATACACCGACCATGCCTGCGCCAAAGCCGGTCAGCAAGGTAGCCGGCACAACGATCCAGAGATTCACAACATAGCGTTCCTCGCCGGAGTTCAAAATTAGTGTGCCAAATCGTGGGGCCCTTTCTGGATATTTGGCTTTAGAAACCGGCATCAGCATAATCGCGCCAGCAGCGACCAGCATGCCGGCAAAAATAATTTTAAGAGAAAATCCGCTAAACAAATGAGAGAAATAGCCGCCGCCCAGTGCCGCCACAGCGGTAAGGCCGCCGACTAAAAAAGCCAGCGGCCAGGAAACCGCTTTGTTTTTTTGAAATACGATCATGGCCGCAACAGAAGCGGCGAAAAGTATAAACTGGCCGGTGGTCGCAGCTTGATGCATGGGAAGACCGGTTATGGTCAGAATCACCACATAAAAGTTGCCGCCCCCTTTGCCAACCATAGTCATGGCGACCGCCACGATAAATATAAGCGCGCAGGAAATGATCAGATTCAGCATTGGTATTTTTTCAATCAGTGGTCAGTCTAAATATATTTAAGGAGTTTGTCCGGTTTGAGGGCCTCAGTGATCATAGGGTATCCCCCCACCAGTACTTTTACCCGCTCAAACCCCTTTGTCAGAAGAAAGGCATACACGATTGCGGAGCGCACGCTGGCCGGGCAGAAAACGGCGATCAAGCGATCTCTCGGCAGCTCAATGAATCGTTCCGGAATTTCATCAACCGGAATATGATAGGAATCAATATTTTTGTGCTCCAATAAATTGAAGGAAATCGAATCCGCTTCCGCTTTGGATCTCACATCGAGCAATACCGCAGATTCCATTTCAAACAGTTTTTCAGGGGATAACTTATGCTGACCGCTGCCAAAAAATTCTAGAGAGAGACTTTTTAAAACCTGTTCCATATTTATTCTCCGTTAACTATTATCTCATCCGATTCCTTTTGGTTCAGTTCACCCATTTCACTTCCGGCACGTCACATGACAGACACCGATTAGGTTTCAATGGCATAAGGTTAAAAACTGTTCGAGAATTTTACGGTTTTCCTTCTCCATGCGGAATCGGTTATCCCATATTTCTTGTTTCGTTGTTAACATCTTAAAATAAATAATATATATCATAGGTTGAAGTGATTTGTCTATTTATCCATTGAAAATAATATTTGAAGGGCACGGTATTGAACAGATAGAATTTAGGACAGAAAATTTATACTAAATATGAAGTATGAAAACGGATTTTAATCAAACTTTGGGTTACTTTCTGCAAAAATGCCGCGCCAGCGGGTCACAAAACTATGCTTGAGCTTAGCGATTTCAAGGTTATACTGTTAAGGCATGAGTATCCCGCCAATGCGTTCCACCCAGTCGAGGTGCTCGGCTTTCATCAGGCAGGAACGGAGGCAGGCGACTTGTTCCTGGTCCCATTCAATATCCCAGGCTGATTCAAATGTTGCTTTCGGGAAGCTGGCAACGGCCAGATGGAGGTTTTCTCTGGCTGCGGATTCAAATATTTCTTTTGCGCGATGGGAAATCTCGCTGGCCTTACCGGCAAGCGGGGCCCAGATAATAATATCTAGTTCCGGTCGAAGCGCGGTGAGAAACCGGGAGTCGCCCTGTATTTTTTCAAACAGAGAAATGGCGGCTTTTCGTCCGTTTTCCAGGTCTTGGGCGAATTGGCCGCCCCGTTTCAGCGGAAACATCCGCATGGTCGCCCACAATGCCACGGCAGAGGCTCCGGCCCGGGAACATTCCAGGCTGATCTCGCCAAGATGCAGCTCTGCTGAGCTGAAATAGGTATATGGCGAGTCATGCTTATAAAATTTCCCGACAGTCGGATCCTTAAAAAGCACACATCCGCAGCCATAAGGCTGAAGCCCGTGTTTATGGGGGTCAACCACGATAGAGTCAGCCTCCCCAATCCGGTCAAGGGCCAGCCTTGTATCTGCATCCAAGTTCCCGGCAAGGACAAAATAGCCGCCATAGGCGGCATCCGCATGAAGCCGAAAATTGTATTTGGCCTGCAGATCAAGTATATCAGATAATGGGTCAACAGCGCCCGCCGCGGTTGTTCCCATTGTAGCGACGACTGTGCCGACATCGCCTTTTTTCAGCGCGTCCTCAAGGGCATTCAAATCCATCCTGGCCCTGGCGTCGCAGGCAATGGTTTGAAAGGGAAGATTAAGAACAGCCGAAAGCCGGTTATGGGTATAGTGGGCCTGCTCTGAAGCGACAATTTTTTTCCCCGGATTAAGCTTTCCTGAAACCCACAACGCCTCCATGTTCGCAATGGTGCCGCCACCGCACAGATGCCCTAAATGAGCCTCCCAGCCGAACATTTTTGCAATACCCACCACAGCTTCCTTCTCCATTGCGGAACTCGCCCGTCCGCCATCGAGCGCATGGTTGTTCGGATTAATCCACATTGAAAGCATATACGCCAGACGCGCAATTGAATGCGGCGGTTTAAGCATTTGTCCGGCATACATTGGGTGGTGGTAGGGATAGTTGTCATGCATTTTTTCGGCGACCTCCAACATGACGGTGCGCAATCCGTCCATATCCACATCCACATCGTGGGCCGGTAAATCCTTGAACCCTTGCTCCAAACGCTCCAGGGCGTCATATAGTATGGTTAAGCTCTGTGTTTCCAATGTCATGGACTTTCTCCTTCTGGCTGCAGCAAATGTGCCGAAAAAGAAAAACCATATAAAAAATGCCGATAGATTGTCAACCAAACCTAAAAACCCGGACCGACGGATGCAGAATAACGGCCATGAAAAATTCGGAAATGCGAAAATCCGTGCCAATAGCACATCAAATCATATTTCCAATGGTGAATGAGTGACTGCAACAAACGTTTCAAGGACGGAAATTCTTTGATTTAAACAACCGCCTGCTGTATTCATGTGTACTTATGGTATGCCTGTTAAACGCTGGCGAACATGTGGCATGAGAATATCGTTTCCGGAAAAGAGCGCCGCAAGGCGTTTGAGCTTTTTACAAAGCCATCAATCTTGATCATAAACCGGGCGGGCAAGATCCAGTTTATGTGAAATAAATACCGCTGTTACGGTTATAAAAAGACCCAAAATATTCGGCCAGGGAAACAAGGCGCCGTCGGACCCGGCCAGAATAATACCAAAAATGAGCATGAGTCCGAAAATAATGATGAAGATGTGCTGTTTCATCTGCTTTTCTCCTATATCGGTTTTTCAACGTTTTTTCTTTTTTCAGCTCCCCCATTACACAAGGGATAACCATTTGCTAAAGCTACATTTTTTCGCTATTTGCAATAAATTTGCTTCGTTCTCTAATTTTATCCATACAAATTATTTATAAAATATTAATAGATTCAATTAATTAAATTTAAGCCGGGGCCTGCTCTTATTTTATTAAATATTTTATTGCTAATTGCCAATAAAGTCAAGTATAAAATTCCATAAATTTGCTATTTGTAATAATTTAATCCTTTCTTTTCACCCTATCTATCCCTATTATCTTTTAAAAAAGGAGGGTTATAAAATTTCAGAAAGCAATGAAATATTTTTTCAAAAGGCGCTGATTTATTTGCTTGAGCGAAAAGGCAGGGGATCCCAAACCGAAATCGCGATTGAGGCGGGGATTTCGCAATCATACCTCAATCAGATAAAAAACGGCGCAAGGATTGGCAGCGTTAAAACCCTTCATTCGATTGCCAAAGCATTTGGAACGACCTATGAGAATATGCTGAGGTTGGGTGAAAGCATTTCTCTGTCTGATAAAAATCCCGACATACTCAGCCAACGTCTGCCCTTTGAAACCACCGGTGAGGATACGGCCCAAAAATCTCCCAAAATTCAGGGGCATTTCGATTTTGTGCCAATGGCCGAAGCAAAACTCAATGCCGGCGGCGGCCATGTCGTCATGACCGAACAATACGGCGAGCTTTATGCCTTCAGAAAGGACTGGCTCAAAAAGGTGGCAACCTCCGCTCACAACATCGTTTTGATGATGGTTGAAGGAGAAAGCATGACTCCGACGATTTCGGATGGGGATACGGTCATGATTGATATGGGCCGAACCCGCATCAAATCGGGCAGCATCTTTGCAATCGGGATCGAAGACACGATTATCATCAAGCGCCTGGAATACTTGGTAAATGGTAAAATTCGCATTATCAGTGATAACCGCCAGGAATATGCCCCCTACGATGCCGACAACAAAGAAATCCGCATCATCGGTGAGGTCATCTGGTGTGCCAAGCAGTTCATAAAAATCTAATAATGCGAATTATCTTGACTGAAATACGGACAATTAAACCACTCTGGAAAATAACTTATCAATTTTATTTCTAAAGAAAGAAGCAGATGATGTTCCAAAAAACTGTCATTATTTTATTTACAATAGTTATTTTAAGTTTTCCGCTAAATGGGTTTACGGCTCAGTATGAAAACTATGAATGGGGAATGAGCAAAAAAGAAGCTATAAAGAAGGTTAGAGAAAACGGGTATGAGCTAAAAATTATATTTACTTTAGATAAACATAATGAAGAGGCCCTAACATATGTTGATAACCTGTTTGGAAAAAATATATATGTCATACTGATTTTTACACCGATGACAAAAAAACTATGCGCAATAAATATTAGTAGCGACGAAATATCAATAGCCAAAAAATTAAAGTCAAAATTGATAAAAAAACATGGCGACCCAATAAAAATTGAGTCAAAAGATATATATTATTGGGGAATAGACAGGGAAATTCCGGATATAGAATTACGATATGAGGATAAATTTATAATCAATTATTATTCCCTGAAATATTATCCCATATATGAAGAAGAACTATACAGGTTAGGTTATAAAGAAGAAATCAAACTGAGCAAAAAAGAAAAAGATGAACTGAATAAAAAAAAGACTAAAATAGAAAAACCGGAAAAAATCGAATTTAATGAAAAACCGCTAACCGAGCTAAAGGAAAAAGAAAAACCCAAGCCTGTTAAGAAAGAAGAGCAGGAATTAGAAAAAAAGAAAATCGAACCCGCTGAAGAAGAGATAAAGCTAAAGAAAAAAGAAAAACCCAAGCCTGTTAAGAAAGAAAAGCAGGAATTAGAAAAAGAAAAAATTGAACTGAGTAGAATAGAAAAAGATAAACCGACTCAAACAACGTTTGGTTTCGAGAAAAAGGAAAATTTTATTTCTGAACCCTATAAAAGATACGAATGGGGGATGTCAAAGCAAGAAGCCATAAAAACAATAGTAGAAAATGGTTACGAGATAATAGAAATCAGGGATTTTGGAGAAGACAATTTAAATGATCATATCCTATATAAATGGAATTTATTGGGAAGTGACGTAAAAATAAATTTAATGTTTTCTTCGATATCAAAAAAACTTTGTGCCATTTATATTATAGGTGAAGAGACATTTTTAAATGAAAAATTAAAAGATATATTAATAGACCAATATGGTCCGCCTAATCATATTATTCCACATACCAACATATCTTCTTGGAGAAAGAATAATTTTACCTACCTTATTTTAAATAACAATAGATCCCAAGTCTTCCATTATTCTGAAGAATACTGGCCGATATACAAAAGAGAAAAAAAGAAATTGTTAGATAAACTCTGGAAATACAAATATAAATAAATTCGAAATCCGCGGGCGGTGCCGGAATTTAACCCGGCGGGGTATCATTTTCTGCGCAAAGTGTGCATATGCAATCGCCCTTCCCTCCTACAGCCCGTATTCCGCCCGCTCAATCAACTCTTTCCGCAATGCTTATGCCGGCCGTCTCAAAAACGGAACGGCACCTGTCAAGAACCTGGTTATCCAGCCATTGATCCATTTCAGCGGAATGCTCACCTAAAGCGACGCCGATTTTAAGATTTTTTTCCTGCCATAACGGATGATAGGTCAGCAGGCGGGCCTCATTAACCCCGCAGGTAGAAAGAATGTTCACAATGGCCTGAATGTTTTCCGTGGTATCGGTAATCCTTGGGATCAACGGCGTCCGGGGCATAATCGGCACGCCGCCATCCTGGTAGCGGGCATACAGTGATTTGAAGTTAAAAAGAATGGTTTCGTTGGGAACGCCGCAATACCGGGCGTGGTCATCGGAATTTATAAGCTTGATGTCATAATAGATGGCATCAAGCCAAGGATAGACAATTTCATAAAACCGGTCCAGATCGAACAGGCCACAGGTTTCAATAAGCGTATGGATGCCATCCGCCTTAAGCCGCTGCAACAGCTCGCCCGTAAAATCCATGGACATCGTGGGTTCGCCGCCCGAAAGCGTCACACCGCCGCCTGAGGTATCATAAAAAGGCTTGTCCCGAATCACCCGGGCCAGAATCTCATCCACACTCATGGATATCCCGATGCGTGATAAAGCCCCCGAGGGACAGGCATCCACACACTTAAAACACAGCGTGCATAGCGAGCGGTCAATAAAAAATGGATTGTCCCGGGACAAGGCTCCCTCCGGGCAGACGCCCATACAGGTATCGCATGCCACGCATGTTTTGGCTTCGAATCCGATTTCCGCACCGATACGTTTGCTCTCCGGATTATGGCACCACATGCAGGACAGCGGACAGCCCTTGAAAAATACCACTGAGCGGATGCCCGGCCCATCATCCAGGGCATTGCCTTTGATTTCCAGAATCAGCGGCTGTTTCAATTGGGGCTCCTTTCATAAAGGTTCATGGCTACTGTAAGCATATAAATATGCGGGACGAACCAGATTGTTTTTCAATCTTTTGAAACCGCTATTTGACAAAACAAAACACCCATGACTCCGACCGAGACGAAATTTATTCTTCCAGTTGGCGATAATGGATTTCAATGAAACATAGGTAGCGGCATGAATGATTATTCCGCGTTTTTCAGCGTTACCATTCAGGCGTGGGGCAAGGCCTTCCAAACGAAATGATGGCCCATGCTTTCCATAAAAACGCCCGGCAACTTTAAAAAGCCCGGCTGACGACTTAAGGGAATCGATTTGATTGGAGAGCTTCAGCGCATAAACTCCGCCGGAATTTTTGCCATGTGCCACCCTGCCATAAAATTTGGCCGTTCCTGTTTTTAGATCAATAACCGCCAAGCGCTTGGTTTGGGATGGCTGAGAGAAATCTACGATTATCAATGTCCCCATCTCCGGCATATCCCCTATTTTATCTTTCAAGGCGGAAAAAGCAAAAGCCCTTGCACTTTTACTGACTGAAGGGGATTCAAGAAACCAGAAGATTCCAAGAGCTGCTGACAAAAACAAAATTGATGCGATGAGGCATATTTTACTTTTCACATAAATTCTTTCAACCAAAATGTTAAATTATTTTGTTACGATTCCTGTTGGTTTTTAATATAATATAATGAAAAGCACTTAACTGTTAAAGTTTATGCTGAAAGATAATGTATTCCTCGTTCAACAGATGCTTTCAAGAAATTTTCAGATTTGCTGGAAAAAAAGCCTATGGGATGCCAGATTTATATAAAAAAAGGAGGCTTTATGAATAGCCTGTCAAAAGTATTATTAATAGCGTTCTCCATATGTTGGACGATTGTATGTTTAGCCGGAACATCAGCTGCAGTAGCGCCGGAGACTAAATGCATAGACACTGTTGCTGAAGGAAACAATACCTTCGCAGTCAATCTGTTTCATAGGATTGGGGACGAGAAGGGCAACGTGTTTTTTTCGCCGTATTCCTTGTATAACGCCATGGCTATGGCCCTGGAAGGCGCCAATGGACAAACTGCTTCAGAGATGGCGGCTGTAATGGGGCTCTCGGATAAGATGCAGCGGATTGAAGGCAATAGCCAAAGCAAACCGGTTGAATTTTCAAGACTGCATAAAGGTTTATCCCTATTGAATGAAAAACTTATCGCCGAGCCAGAGGGTGACAATGAGGCTTTACAAAGGATTCATAAACTGGAAAAGGCCCTAAGAACTGCAAAGGAAAAAGTTTCTGAACTTGAGAAAAAGGGTAATAGAGGGGAAGAATATCGTAAAGCGGCTGCAGAAGAGCACCGGATCGTCGCAGGATATAATCAAGCGATGAAAAAAGTAAACCCTTATGAATTAAATATCGCCAATGCGCTTTGGGGAGAGAAAACCTATCCATTCAGTTCAGCTTATATCAATGCTATTGATAACTACTATAACACCGGCGGAATTTACTCAGCGGATTTCAAAACCAATTTTCCGACAGAACGCAAAAAAATCAATAACTGGGTCGCTGAAAAAACGAATCAGCGTATTAAAGACATAGTCCCGGAGCTATCTCCTAAAGAAGCGCGTCTTCTCAGATTGATCATTACGAACGCCATTTTTTTCAAGGGAGAGTGGGCAGAACCTTTTTCAAGCGCTTTAACGGATCCACGACCGTTTTATTTGCCCGGCGAAAAGAAAATCCTGGTTCCCATGATGTTTGCAGAAGAGTATGAAAAGGCCAGATATGCGGCTTTTAATACAGATGGATCGTTTTTCGATACCCCGCAAAACATTTCTGAAGAGGATAAAAACTATAGTTACTACCCCTCGGAGCGTGGGTTTGCAATGCTGGAAATCCCTTATAAAGGGGAACAAATAGCGATGCTTCTGATTCGTCCGAATGCAACCGACGGCCTTTGCGCAATTGAACAAAAACTTGATTCAGAAAAACTTGATGATTGGATAAGTAAGCTTCAGTATAGGACGGTCCATGTATACATGCCGAAATTCAAGCTTGAAACAAGCTACAAAATGAAAAAGTATCTTGAAAAATTGGGTATGCGACAGGCGTTTAAAGATCCACTGCAGCCGGATGGGGCAGATTTTTCGGGCATGTGTGATTCGACGGATCCTTTATTGCAGTTATATATTACGAAAATCCTGCACAAAGCATTCGTGGAGGTTGACGAGAAAGGAACAGAGGCGGCTGCGGCAACTGCTATTATGATGAATGTGACATCTTGTGCACCTTTTTTAAGGCCTTTTATTCCCACGTTCAAGGCTGATCGGCCTTTTATATTCATTATCCGCGACAGGGTATCGAATACTATTTTGTTTATGGGCCGGATGGAGAATCCAAAGTGATATTGTATGAATCCCAAA
>JAGYOX010000054.1 GCA_018399235.1 Desulfobacterales bacterium
AAATAATAAATTACAAATTACAAACAAGCACCAAATAATAAATTACAAATTACAAACAAAAGCCCGCTTTATGATCTTGCCCCCTGTGTCAGGATAGTTGTCGCTTCCAGTGACGGTTTTGTTTGAGATTTGGGGTTTGGAAAAGGACCAATCTTTTCAAGGCTAGATGAACTTCATCCGCCTGGCGGCAAATACAACCATTTTCAGCAGCATCCAGCCGTGCCGCCAGCGGTCGATGTTGGTTTCCCCGTATTTTCGCGAGCGATAGCGAACCGGAATTTCCACAATCTTCAGGTTCAATTTCGCGGCACCAAACAGAAGGTCAAAATCGCCAAATGGATCAAAGTCGCCGAAATAGGCCCGGTTTTCCGCCAGCACATCATAATCGGATTTCCATATCACCTTGGTACCGCAAAGGGTGTCCTTGATCGGCTGCTCCAGAAGCCACGTAAATGCCAGGGAAAAAGACTTATTCCCCAGGATATTGAAAAACCGCATGGCTTGGTCTTCCATAGGATATACAAGGCGAACCCCATTGATGAATTCACCTTTGCCGGCCGCCAGCGCCTCATAAAAACGGTGCAGGTCTTCCGGCGGAACGGTCAAATCCGCATCCAGGATCATCATGATGTCGCCCGCCGCATTTTCAAATCCAACCCGCACCGCATCGCCCTTTCCCTTGCCCGGCTGCCGGAACAGGCGGCATTGGATATCCGGATAGCGTTTCATGGCTTCCTGTATGGTTTCATAGGTATTATCCGTTGAATGGCCTTCCACAAAAATAAGCTCCGTGCCGCCCCCAAGCTGCGGCAGGCGTTGAAATATCGAATCAATATGCCCGGCCTCGTTTCTGGCGGCTACCACCACTGAGACTGTTGGCGGATTTTCACGATTAGACACCGGCAAAAGTTCCGGTTCAAGGCGGGCAATGACGATATTGGTCAGGGCAAACCATTTAAACGGAACCAAATTGACCAGATATCGGTTAAAAAATGCGTTCAATAAAAAGGTTTTCAATGGAAAAAGAATCTTGTTTCTCCGATTGATAATCTCAAACCCGGCCAGATGCAAAAGGTTGTCCACATCATGCGGGGCGAACCAGTTCTGCTCCAAAAGGTCAGCCCCCAGCCCAAGCCTGTTTACCAGAGAGAGGGGAAGCCGCCAAAAATTGCTGTAAAAATTAATGATAAGACGGGTTTTCGCATGGCATAGGGCTCGCAGGCTTTCCAAAACCGTCTGCACATCCCACAGATCATTGACCAGGTCCGAGAGAATAATCACATCAAATTTACCATTGATAGGCATTCCATGTGCATCCGCCTGGACAAAAAAAAGGTGAGGATGTTTTTTCCGGGCGGCATCAAGCATTCTCTCCGAAAAATCAAGGCCCACGCCATAGGTCGGCGACATGGCGGCCAGCAGGTCGCCTTGCCCGCAGCCGACTTCAAGCACCCGCTTGCCGGCCGGCACCATGTAACGAAAATATTGATGGAGCAACTCCTGATAATAGGCGCCGGGCCGGTTCGGTTTTTGTTTTTGGGCGGAAACCCGATTCCAGTGGTCTCTTCTTTCCCTTTGGTATGCAGATGGGGATAGGGTCATATGGATCCTCTTTAAATGTTTGTTCATGCTTTAGATAGCTGTTTACAGTAGCAACAAGTCTGTGGTATTTCAAGTTGAAGCTTTGATAAATTCCAACAAGCACCAAATAACAATGACCAAAATTCCAAACAAAAAACCGCTTTATGATCTTGAAGAGAGGACGTTTCAATTTGCAAAAGCTGTCCGGCTTTTCGTTAAAACGCTGCCCAAAACAATTGCCAATTCCGAAGACATCAAACAGGTCATAAGGGCCTCCGGGTCTGTTGGAGCAAATTACAGGGAAGCCAATGAATCGTTAAGCAAAAAAGACTTTTTGATGAGAGTAAAGCATCGTGGCCCAAAGGGCCAAGTTTTTCAAAACTGAATAAAACCCCGTTTTGTTTGATATTTGGAATTTGGAATTTGTTTGATATTTGGTGCTTGTTATTTGAGATTTGTTTGTTATTTGGTGCTTGGAATTTGTTATTTGTTTGTTATTTGGTGCTTGTTATTTGAGATTTGTTTGTAATTTGGTGCTTGTTATTTGAGATTTAATATATGGACATAATCAACCTATCCAACAGGTCCCCCATACTTAATTTATTGGCGGTCATTGTCCTTATCGCTGCGGCGGTGCTGATCTACTCCAACACCCTCGATGCACCCTTTTTATATGACGATGAGGGCTATATCGTGGATGATGCAGGCATCTACATGGTGGATTTTGACCTGGAATCCCTGAAAAAAGCGGCGCTTGAAAGCCATCCCAATAATCGCCCCATCCCCAATATCAGCTTTGCCCTTAATTTTTATTTCGGCCGCCTATCGCCCGCGGGCTACCACTGGGTCAACATTGGCATTCATTTCCTTTGTGCGGTGTTTTTGTTTTTCTTTTGCCGGGACACCCTGGCTCTTTATTCGGACTTTCGCTGCAATGAACTTGATAGTCCCGGCACCGACCAGAATTCTAACAAAAACACATTTAATGCCGTTTTGATCGCATTTTTTGCCGCCCTTATCTGGCTGGCCCACCCGGTAAACTCTTCTGCGGTGACTTATATTGTCCAGCGCATGACCAGCCTGGCAGTAATGTTTTATATCCTTTCCCTGGTTCTCTATATTAAAGGACGTAAATTCCAGAGAGCCGCCGGAACCTTGACCAGCCGATCAATCTGGTTCTTCGCCGGCGCGATACTATCCGGCATCTGCGCACTTTGCAGTAAACAAAACACGGCAACCCTCCCCGTTTTTATTCTACTATACGAATGGATTTTCTTTCAACGATTGAGGCCGATTCGGTTAAAACAAATTAGGATAATGGGGATCCTGGCGGTTATCATTTTTACGGCCGCCGGCCTGTACTATCTCGGCGGCGACCCGATTGAAAGAATTCTAAGCGGATATACGCATAGGGATTTTACCCTTTCACAGCGCTTGCTGACGGAGTTCCGTGTGGTGATTTACTATATCGGCCTGTTTTTCTTTCCAAACGCCGGCCGTCTGATCATGGATCATGACTATCCCTTATCCCAATCGCTGGTTGAACCCATCCCAACGATTCTTGGACTGGCCGCCATACTTGCATGCATCGCGTTGGCGTTCTATAAACCCAGGCGCCATATCCTGCTTTCATTTGCCATTTTTTGGTTTTTCGGCCACCTCTTAATTGAATCCACGATCATCCCCATTGAAATCATTTACGAACACCGCAATTACCTGCCATATATGGTACCCTGCCTGTTAACGGCCTTTTATCTCTGCCAGATATTCAAAAAAAGCAGGTGGATGTATATTGGAATGGTGGCCGTTTTAGTGTTGTTCTTTGGGTTTGAAGCTTACCAGCGAAATGATGCCTGGAGGGATCCAACAGCCTTCTGGCAGGATAATGCTGTCAAATCACCGCATAAATGGCGGCCCCGTTACAATTTTGGCAATGCGCTTTCAAAAAAAGACAAAATCGACGCAGCCATCCCGCAGCTTCGAGAAGCCACCCGAATGCAGCCTGAAAAACCGAAATCTGCAGCTAAAAAAGCTCAGACTTACTCCGCTTTAGGCCATTGCTGGTTTAAAAAAAAGGAGCCGGAAAAAGCGATTGAAAACTATCTAAAAGCTCTGGAAATAAGCCCGGGATTTGAGGACGCGGTGATCAACATCGCCTGGGTCCGACTAAAACAGGGTCGCCCCCGGTCGGCGATTAACCATTTAAAAGGCTATTTAAAAAACAACCCGGATGAGCCAAAAATCCATATGTCGCTTGGGGATGCCTATGTTGAACTCAACGACCTTAAAATGGCCGCCTTTCATTTTCAAAAAGCGCTGGAATTCGAGCCATATCATGTAAAAACCAACAACAGCCTGGGCAATGTTCTGGCCAAGCAGGGGAAAATGGATGAAGCGATCAGCCACTTTCAAAAGGCCATCCGATACAACCCTGAATTCTCAGTCGCCTATAATAACCTGGCCAATGTACTGGCCGAGTCCGGCCGGTTCGAGGAAGCTATCAAAAATTACCAAAAAGCGCTGGTGATTGATCCAGGCTACCGGGATGCGCGGGAGAACATGGAGAGAGTGAAAGCTTATATGGGGAAAAGAAAAAAATCTCAAATAACAAATCACAAATAACAAACAAGAACCAAAACGATAAAAACAAATCCCAAATAACAAATCACAAATAACAAACAAGAACCAAAACGATAAAAACAAATCCCAAATAACAAATCACAAATAACAAACAAGAACCAAATTACAATGACCAAAATTCCAAACAACAGTGATAGAAAAAACGCCCAATGTTATTTCAAGGAGCGAAAGCGACGAGGAATCTTCAAGTAAAAGATTTCTCGCTACCGCTCGAAATGACAAGAGACTCTGGCTGTAAGGCTTTTGTTTCGAAAATTGAGATTTGAGATTTGGAATTTGTTTGTAATTTGGTGCTTGTTATTTGAGATTTGTTTGTAATTTGGTGCTTGAAATTTGGAATTTAGAGTATAAAGCATGACGAAAACCCAACCCGCAACATATCGTCGCCTCCTCACAGCCGCCGCACTGATCTTGCTGGCCGTCGTCGCGTTGCTGATCTATTCAAATACGTTCAGCGTCCCGTTTGTGTTTGACGATCATCATTTTGTCAAAAATGATCCGGCGACCCATTTGACCGACCTGACATGGGAAGGCTTAAAAAAAGCAGCGTTAGAAGGTAGGCCCAGAAACCGGCTTTTTCCCAATGCCAGTTTTGCGCTAAACTATTATTTCCATGATTTTAAGGTTGCCGGTTATCATGCGGTAAACATTTCTCTGCATCTGATAACCGGCCTGCTGCTGTTTTTCTTTATTCTTCAAACCATAAGGCTATCCGGATTGAGAGAGAATCTCAAACAGCCTGTAAGTCCGGTATGGATTGCATTTTCTGCTGCTCTTGTCTGGATCATCCATCCGGTTCATACCCAGTCAGTGACATTTATTTACCAGCGCATGACCAGCATGGCCGCCATGTTTTTTATCCTTTCGCTTCTGCTTTATGTTTGGGGCCGGGGCAAATGGCGCAGCAACCAAAGAATTACAACCCCTGTCGGACTTGCGTTTTCAGGGTGTATATTGTCCGGAATCTGCGCGGTAATCAGCAAACAAAACGCAGCCATGCTGCCGATTATTATCCTGCTCTATGAATGGGTCTTTTTCCAGGAATTATCCGTGTCATTTTCCAAACGGCAAATCTTTTGGATTGTAGGAACAATTTTAGTTTTTACCGTAATTGCATTGTGTTACCTGGGCGGCAACCCCTTTGACCGGATAATAAACAGCTATAGCCGACGCCAGTTTACCCTGCCAGAACGGGTGATGACCGAGTGGCGGGTGGTCATGTACTATATTACCCTGTTTTTATATCCCCATCCCGGTCGGTTGAACCTGGATCACGATTACCCCTTGTCCACCTCATTCATACAACCGCCAACCACCCTGCCGGCACTGGGGGCGATTATTGCTTTAATTGCCCTTTGCCTGTATCTGGTTCGCAAGCACCGACTGCTTTCTTTCTGCCTGTTCTGGTTTGTCTTAAACTTAGTTATTGAATCCTCGGTGATCGGCATTGAGATCATCTTCGAACACCGCACCTATCTGCCGTTTATGCTGCTGCCACTGGCGGCTACGTGGCTCGCATTTCAATACGTACGGCCGAGAACCATCGTCATCGCCGGTGTTTGCGCAATTGCGCTGATCTTTTCAGCATGGACATACCAGCGAAATATCACCTGGCAGGATGGGGCCGGCTTTGCCCGGGACCGGGTGCTTAAATCACCCAACAAAGCCCGGCCGAACATGGAAATGGGCGTTTATTTGGCTCAGAAGGAAAAATATAACCAGGCACTGCAATACTTACACAAAGCCCTTCGCCTAAACCCGACCGGCCGTGTAACAGTCAATACTTATAACAACCTGGGCAATGTGATGGTAAGCACCGGCCGGCTCAAAAAAGGGATTAACTATTATCAAAAAGCCTTGGCCCTTGATCCCAGGCACCGAAACGCAAGGGAAAATATGGAGAAGGTGATTAGGTTCAGGGACAACAAGCTGAAGCGTTAAATCCTATTCCTATGTACCAAAAGACATGAGTAAATCCCAAGCACCAAAACGATAAAAACAAATCCCAAATAACAAATTACAAATAACAAGCACCAAATTACAATGACCAAAATTCCAAACAACAGTGATAGAAAAAACGCCCAATGTTATTTCAAGGAGCGAAAGCGACGAGGAATCTTCAAGTAAAAGATTTCTCGCTGCCGCTCGAAATGACAAAGGACGCTGGCAGTAAGGCTTTTGTTTCGAAAATTGAAATTTGGGATTTGGGATTTGTTTGTAATTTGAGATTTGTTATTTGTTTGTAATTTGGTGCTTGTTATTTGAGATTTGTTTGTAATTTGGTGCTTGTTATTTGTTATTTGTTTGTAATTTGGTGCTTGTTATTTGTGATTTGTTTGTTATTTGGTGCTTGTTATTTGTGATTTGTTTGTTATTTGGTGCTTGTTATTTGTTATTTGTTTGTAATTTGGTGCTTGTTATTTGTGATTTGTTTGTTATTTGGTGCTTGTTATTTGTTATTTGTTTGTTATTTGGTGCTTGTTATTTGTGATTTGTTTGTTATTTGGTGCTTGGAATTTGTGATTTGTTTGTTATTTGGTGCTTGGAATTTGTGATTTAGAGTATAAAGCATGAGGATAACCCAATCCGCAACACACCGCCGCCTCCTTACCGCTGCCAGTTTGGTTTTGCTGGCCGGGATCACATTCCTGATTTATTCAAACACCCTGGATTCCCCCTTTGAATTTGATGATACCGAAAAAATTACTGAAAATCCGGCGATTCGAATGACAGAGTTGTCTTGGGAAGGGATCAAAACGGCTGTTTTGGGGAGCCGGCCGAAGAGCCGGCCTTTGCCCAATATCAGCTTTGCCCTTAATTTCTATATGGGCCGCTACAATGTGATAGGCTATCATTTGACCAACATTTTTATCCATCTCGCCGCCGGTCTGCTGCTGTTTTTTCTGGTCCGGCTAACCCTCCGGAGCTTCGCGCCGCCGACCGGAACCCGCTCCTGGCCGGCACCGGGCTGGCTTGCGTTTTTTGCGAGCCTTCTCTGGCTGGTCCAGCCCGTCAATACCCAGGCGGTCACCTACACCGTGCAGCGTATGGCCAGCATGGCCGCCCTGTTTTTTATTCTTTCGCTTTTTCTTTATGCCTGGGGGCGCGTCCAATGGCGAGCCCGGGGCAAACTCACTCTTGCTGCCGCGCTCGCGTTTTCAGGATGCGTACTTTCCGGGACCTGTGCCATACTCAGCAAGGAAAATGCCGCCATGCTGCCGATTATCATTCTCCTCTACGAATGGTTTTTTTTTCAAGATTTGTCCGTTTCCATCCCCAAACGACAAATTCTGTGGATTGTTGGGGTGATTTTAATTTTTTCAGTAATTGCAATATGTTACCTGGGCGTCAATCCCTTAGACCGGATATTAAATGGCTATACCCAGCAGGAGTTTACCCTGCCCGAGCGGGTGATGACCGAGTGGCGGGTGATCATCTATTATGTTTCCCTGTTTTTTTATCCCCATTCCGTCCGGTTGATCCTGGATCATGACTACCCCCTGTCCTATTCCCTGGCGGAGCCTGGCACCACGCTGTTTTGCCTGGGAGCGGTTTTTGCCTTGATCATGCTTTGCATTTATCTGGCCCGGCGCCACCGGTTTTTGGCCTTCTGCCTGGCGTGGTTTCTGGCCACCCTGGTGATTGAATCCTCGGTAATTGGCCTTGATACGATTTTTGAACACCGTACCTATCTGCCGTTTATGCTTTTTATGGCAGGCGGGGCGTACCTGGCGTTAGGTTATATCCGGCCGACCAAAGCGGCCATTATCGGCCTTTGCATGGTGGCCCTGGTGTTCTCCATCTGGACCTGGCAGCGAAACACCATCTGGCAGTCGCCAATTGACTTATGGACGGACAACGTCCACAAATCGCCCAATGATCCAAGGCCCCACGGCAGCCTGGGAATGGCCCATCTAGATCGAACTTACAATGATGCAGACCAGGTCGATAGGGCTATCCATCATTGCAAAACCGCTCTGGCCCTGGGGTCGGGTACTCAATGGCGCGTCAAATACAAATGGAGCGTCCTGTATAATTTGGGAGATGCCTTGAGGCGAAAAGGCCAAGTGGATCAAGCCGTAGCTTATTACTTGCAGGTCCTTGAGATCAAACCTATGCACACAAAGGCCCGAATCAATCTGGCAAGCATTCTGATCCAGAAACAGCGCTATAGCGATGCCCTTGCACATCTGGAACCAGTTCTCAGCGCCGAATCCAACGCAGAAGCCCATGTGAATGCCGGCGTCGCATTTGCCCATATAAATCGCATTGATGAAGCCGTTTTTCATTTTAGGAAAGCCTTGATCATTCATCCGGATATCGCGGAGACCCATAACAACCTGGGGGTGCTGTTGATTCAAAAAGGTGATCTTCAAGCTGCACAAAGCCATTTCAAGACCGCGCTGCGGCTTAGGCCGGAATATGGCAACGCCAGACAAAACCTGGAAAAACTGCGGACATTGGAATAATGGTAAAAAAGTAAACCTTGAATCGCGAGCCACAAATAAAAAATATATTTTTTGTAAAATTTTTTCTTGACAATAATTACGATCCGGGTATTATGTTAATAAGTCGTATTCATAAGAATAAACAAAGTTCACTTTCTCAACTTCACATCCAAAATGAAAAATTCTGCAAAAGCAGAATTCTATCTCTCTTAAAAAGGAGGTGATTAAGACCCGTTAAGCCAATCGTAATTTTTTAGCAATTCAAGCAAACTTTCGAAACAACTTAACCATCAATTTTTTTGTGGAGGAAAAAATGAAAAAATTAGCATTAGTACTTGCATTTTTGATGATTCTGCCGGGCGCGGCATTCGGCCTGGAAATGATGAATAACACCAGCATGGATGAAGTTACCGGTCAGTCCGGTGTCGAGATCACCATGGACGACGTCCAGATCTTCATGAACATTGATCGTATCGCATGGCTAGACTGCGATGGGTATGAATGCTGTGATGATTCGACTGCTACTGGTGGCCCGGGTGCGCTGGGCATTTCCAACTTCCAGCTCGACGTCCTGAAAATCAATGCCCCTGATACGGCAGTGGCAAAAAGCGGCGGCGTTTGGGACCTGAGCAATGGCAACGATTGCAGCCAGATCGGCCTTCAGTTTAATTATGGCGATACGACCACAACGGGTACTTGTTCACTCGCCGCTGCTAGCGGTGGAACCCAAACGCTGGGTTTGAACAACTATACGTCAGTCGGCGATCCACTGGGCTCTGGCCGCTATATCCCGCAAGCGCTGGTCATTAATGCCACCAATCAGCTGCCGATTTTGACCCATGGCATGGAAACAGTTCTTCAAACGACTGGTTCATCTGCTAACACCGGTGGCGTGCTGATTTGCATTCCGACCTTGGAAATCAACATCCCGACGCTGAGCCTGACCCCTGCCTTTTACAATGTTGCTGATGCGAGTTCGGCACACAATTCACACGCCGCTGGCGCCGACTTTGGCACCATTGTATTGGATGGCATAACCGTGACCACCCTGTCCGGTTGGCTGGAAATTGCACCTCTTTAATTTCTGCGCCTAACATTATGGGGTGTTAGTTAACTTGAAACTACGTAAGTAAAAGAGGGGGGGTGGTTTTATATAAACCATTCCCCCTATTTTTTCTCGAAACTTATTAAAAAAGGGGGAGATAGATGAAAAAGCTCGTATTATTTTTAGCCATCTTATTAGTAGTGCCTGCGACCGCATTCGGCATCCAGTATGATACCATGAATAACACCAGAATGGATGAGGTCACCGGCCAGGCCGGAGTCCAGATTGCCCTGGACGACATCCAGATCTTCATGAACATTGATCGTATCGCATGGTTAGACTGCGATGGGTTTGTGTGCTGCGATGATACAAACGTTGGTGGTGACGGGGGTGCACTTGGCATTTCCAACTTCCAGCTTGACGTCCTGCAAGTCAACGCCGTTGATACGGCAGTGGCAAAAAGCGGCGGCGTTTGGGACCTCACCAATGCTAACCCGTGCAGCCAGATCGGCCTTGTGTATAATTATGGGGATACGACATCAACGGGCACCTGCCAACTTGCAATCACTGCCAATACTGGCACCCAAACCCTGGGTTTGAACAACTATACCTCAACGGGGGATTCTTTGGGCTCGGATCGTTTCATCCCATCCCCGTTGATCATTGATGCTACCAGTCAGCTACCGATTTTGACTCAGATGAGGGGTTCGTCGCTTAACACCAGTGGTGAGGCTGCTAACACCGGCGGCGTACTGATTTGTCTCCCGACCATAGAAATTGACATCCCGGTGCTGGCCCTGACCCCGGCCTTTTATAACATTGACGGGGAAGCTACAGCATATAATGCTCTAGACGACGCACACCCTAATTGCAACTTTGGTACCGTCGTATTGGATGGCATAACCATGACCGTTCTGTCCGGATGGATCGAAATTGCACCCACTTGCCAATAATCTCACTGTCAGCGCAACTGAAGTGCCTGGCACAGTGTCTATTGGGGTTGAACGAAAGGATCAATCGATATTGAGCGAAAGGAATAAAATATTTCTTCCTTTCGCTCTTTTTTTCGAGTTTTAAGGCTATGCTAAAATCCTACGTTCTCTATATAATCGTTGCTTGTATGTTGCTATTTCCTGTGGCCGCTATGGCTACGCTCCAATCCCTTGAAGATGCAGAGCTTGAACAGGTGACGGGCGAGTCCGGAATCGGCTTTGGCCTCGGGGATGTGCAACTATTTCAAAACATAAGCCTTTTTAAATATTGCGCCACTGACAGCGGCTTCCTGAGCTTGGCCAACTTCCAGTCAGATGCGATGCGCTTCAATTTTGGAACCGACCTTGCGGGCGGGGCTATTTACATGAACGCAGGGGTCTGCGAGGTCGCATCGATGGACGACTGGGACTTGGGGACCAACCCTACGGCCGTTAATAAAGGTATGGTGGCTACCATAGCGCCTGACTGGCAGCAGGAAGTTTCCTACGAGATTGAGAGTATTAACTTTTCTTCGGACGGCACCAGCGCTAACACCTATGATATAGGCGCCTTTTATGTGGGTCAGATCCGCCAGCCTTCCTGGCGGCAATATATGGCTCCCCATGAAGGCGGGTGCGGCATTGACATGGAATACGATTTTGAAATGCATATTGATAAACTGAGTTATGCCTACCGGATCGACTCAACAAATCCTGCAAATGTTCAGACCCTATCCTTTGAAAACATCCATATCGGCCAGAGCTTTGGCTTCGGCACTGCGGGGGATGATCCGTCAAATCCCACCACCTGGACATCTGATATAGGAGAGTTTCAAATCGGCGATATCTGCGGCGATTTGGATAGCAACGAGCATGCGCGTCCGGCTCAAATAGATGCAGGCGTCTGCGATTTCGATTTTCTCGATGAGAACTCGCTGGGTGCTTACCGGCTAAGCCTGCCATTTGAGGGTTCCATCCGTTTTGAAAAAGTCGAATACGGTGGCACTGATTTCGGGCCCGGCGCCATTGACGGTATCAAGGCCTACCGGTTTGATGCTTATTTAATTCCCTGATTGTACCTGCCCCCTACGTTTTTCCCTTTCCTTGATTTGACGTTTGCGTGAATTATTTGCTTTTAAACTATTGAATACAGTAAATTTCGTGAAATTTCAGTTTGACAACTCACGCGAATTGGTATATTTATAAACAATATTGTTTTTATGCGCTATCAAAGCAGAGCCCTAAACCTTAAAACCTGAACCTTTATACCTGATTATATGCACATCGCCATCGGATTCATAATTTCAATGTGTCTCTTCGCTGGTCTTCATCCAATGAAGGAAATGCCCAGAAACGAATCCAATATTAATATCGGCGGGGCGTATCCGTTGAATGTGGATATTGCCATCACCCCCCTGGAGGACTTCCAAAACCGTCACCTGATCAAACAAAAATATGACTATAGCTGCGGTTCCGCTGCACTGGCAACGCTTTTGAACTATTATCTGGGTGAAGACCTTACTGAGAATCAGGTCATCTATGGTCTGATGGAATATGGGGATGCTCAGAAGATTGCCAAGCGACGGGCATTTTCTCTGCTGGATATGAAGCGCTTTGTCGATAAACTCGGATACCGGGGCGTTGGATACAAAGCCACAATCAAGGATATGTATGAGATTAAAGAACTCAACCACAACTGTCTCATTCCCATCGAGTTCATGGGGTACCGTCATTTTACGGTGTTAAAGGGCTTTCACGGGGGGCATATCTTTTTGGCAGACCCGTTTCGAGGCAATACGAGCTATACAATTTCTAAATTTGAAGATATGTGGTATCAAAACGTAGTTTTCGTCGTCTATCCGGAAGGGGCACGAACATTTAACGGCCTCGAATTAACAACGAATGATTTAAGATACGTCCATGAAAGCGCAATCGCTGACCTGATCTCCGATTATGGTCCTGAAATCGCAGATCCGGACGAACACGAGCGGCATTTCTTCTTCACAATGCCGGACGAATACCAAAAATATTACCCACGATGATAGGGCGATAAAAATCACTCAATCGTTGTTCATATAAATACGAAACCATTGGAGAGTGCCCAGTGAAAAGGCTTTTATTGTGTTTTTTGTGCTTTGGATCAATAAGTGGGCTGATCATAACATCAGGGTATTGCCAGAGTATTGAGGAAATTCTCAATAACTCGTCCCCGAGCAACCAAACCAGTCGCGACCGCCCATCAGAAGAAAACAGTCAAAGCACTTTAAAGCGTCAGCCGGGTGAGTATACGGACACCGCCGCGAACGACGCCTTTTTTTCCCTTCAATTGGGCACGTTTAGAAACCAGCAAGCGGCAGATAGGCAAATTATTAAACTCCAGGAAAAAGGATATGAACCCTATATTTTTCAATCCGTGAACTCCAGAAACCAAACCATTTATGCCGTTCGAATCGGCAAATATGAGAGCTATCAATCCGCCGCTGAAGCTGTACCGGCCGTGAAACAAAAAGTAGACACCCCAATTTTGATAACCCATTACAATTCTCTGAAAACAGCAGCCCCGGAGCGTTTTAAACCGGCGCGCGTTAAAGAGGCTGAACCCAAGTTTGCTGCCAAATCTCCGGAGACAGAGCCCACAGAACCGGAGACAGAAGAGGATATGGCCCCTACCCATCAAAAGAAACCCGTTGACGAACAGCCCCAGGCAGAGATTGAAAGACCGGCTGGCGCGGGAAGTCTTGAGGATCGAATCAACCGCCTTGAGTCGGAAATTGATAAACTTAAGGAAGCGGATAGAGTCCGAAAGGAACTACAAATGACGGAAGAGGAGGCCCGGGAAGAAGAAGAGCAAGTTCTTGAAGCGGCAGGGGATGAATACTACCTGGTCGGAGGGGGGAATATCGAATTTTCTTACGCATTTGGATATACATACCAAGAATACAATGCAATTAAGGAATCCGTCAGGGTCGAGGATGTGGCCGATCATACAATAAGAAACTCTATAAGTGCTTCCTATGGTTTGACTAAAAATATTACATTGGGCGCATCAATCCCGTTTGTTTACAAATACCATCGGGTCGGTACGGGAGACTCGGAAGAGGAGGAGGACCTGGGCGATCTAAACCTGCACTGGCGATACCAGCCTTTCAAACCAAACTTGGATTTTCCAACAATCATTTTCAATGGCGGCTTTACAATCCCGGTCGGACGAAGTCCTTATGATATCGATCCGAATGAAGAGCTTTCCACAAGCTCAGGCATGTATTCCACCAACATTGGCATTTCCGTCAGCCATGTTGCCGATCCTGTAGTCGTGTTTGGAAGCTTGAGCGGCGTATACCGTTTCGATGTCGACAATATCGACCAAATAAGAGGGGAAGGTATTCTGGACGAAGTTGATCCCGGACCTGGCATCGGTGTCGGCCTTGGATTGGCGTACGCGTTGTCTTATAAACTAAACCTGAACATATCCTTTAATTACTCCTACAGCTTTGAAACCGACTACGAATATAAAAATATACCGGACGCGGAAAGCGGTACCAGCGCATCCGCGAGTATGAGGCTTGGTGCCGGCTACAGGTTGAGCCGCAGGGCGGATCTAAATCTCTACTTCGGCATTCCCATTACGGATACAGGAAGTTTTTCATTTTCAATGAGCACACCGATCGAATTCGAATTATAAAAAAGAGGTTCACGGTTCACGGTTCACAAAGTTCACGGTTCTTGGTTATTAAACGAAATTTGCACAAACCATGTAGCGGAAGGCTTTAGCCTTCCAATTTTATAGGTTTTAGGGGACTCAAGGAGAAATTAACTTGCGGCAGGCAGAATATATAAGGAAGTGGAAATCCTTTTTATTAATTCTCTCAGTTGTTTTTTCATGCATCCTTTGCCTGCCGGCCCTGTCCCATGCATCCTTTAACGAACAAAACGCCATCTGTCCCAAGTCCATATCCCTTTGCAATTCGGTTACGGCTACCCCCCCGGGGGTGATGTCGATTCACCACAATCCGGCGGGACTGTCCAATCAACCGGAAGGGGCGATACTTGACAATGGTTTTGTACTTCCATTCATTCACCATAAGATAAAATGGGAGGCAGATGAAGATTTTGAAGGGTTTATGAATACTTGGGGCCCACAAGAGGGCCAAACCCCTGATCCGGTAGCAGGAGAAAGCGACAGCAATTCCAGTGCCATTTTTTACGTTCCGATATATGATGATACGGTTAACTTCCTTGCCGGCGCAGCCGGCGGAATCTCCTACCGGAGGCCGGGTTCAAAATGGACCTTTGCCGTTGGAAACTATGCCCCGTTTGCCGGTGGGGAGGCCTATAAGACCAACAGCCCGGCTCGGTGGGCGGTTCAGGACCATTGGCAGCAACACTTTATATATCTGTCCCCCGCAGTAAGCTACCAGATGACCCCTACATTTTCTGTGGGCTTGTCTGTCGGCGCGGGGCAGACCGCCATGGGCGCCCTGTTACAACAGCGCTTACCAAACGAGCTTGTCGCATTAACCCGGGTCCTGGGGGATGCCACAAAAGAGCTCTACATTCCGATTGTATCGGATTTAACCCTGCCAAACCCCTGGCTGGGCGGGGGGATAGGACCCTATGACAAAGTAGGTTCATTCTATTTTGATACGCGGGATGATTTTACCCCAAATTATAACGTGGGTATCTTGTGGCAGCCCAAGGAATGGTTCTCATTCGGGGCGGTTTACCAGAGTGAGATAAACGCCCATATGTCGGGCGGCTATACAATGGAATATTCGAAATACTTTCAAAACGTCGTGGCTTGGTTGGGCTCCAGTCCACTTACCCTGATGACCGCCGGCATGCTGGATTTACCCACCAGTCCTGTACAATATCAAACCGGGGAAGCGACTGCTGATATTACTTTCCCCCGAAGGGTTGATGTCGGTTTCATGGTCAAGCCGTCCAAGCGGCTGAGATTAATGCTTGATCTGCACTGGAATGACTACTCGGTCCAGAAGGAACAGCGCATCCATGTGGACCAGCGTCTCCAGGCGCTGCGACAGGCCAGACTTCTTGGCTATACGGAGGGCACTCAGGATCTCGTCCTAAAAACCGAATTTAAAGATACCATCCATGGCAGCATCGGGGTGGAATACCAGTTAAACGAAATGCTGACCCTTCGCGGCGGCTACGCCTGGCGGCCGACCTCTGTTGTGCACGAGCATGATGATATAAATGCCAATGCGATACCCGACCTGCATTGGATAGGGACGGGCCTGGGAATTACACTGGAAAACAACCACCAGATCGATGTCGCCCTGGCCTGGCTTTTCAGCGATCATAATAAAATTGACAACGGCCAAAGTGATAACTTAAACTCAACAAAATTTTACGAACCGATTTACAGCCCTTATGCCGGTCTTGACGTCGAGCAAAAATTTCAACTATACATAGCGTCAATCAGCTTGTCCATGCCTTTGGCCGATTTTATCCAGATGCAGAAGGATATGATGCACCATCAACAGGAGGCGATACACAAAGTGGTCCACCTGTTAAAAAAACCGTTTTCCTTGATGGATCATGGGGAATAAGGTTATAATAACCAAAGAGGCACTAAGGGACTGAGGGACTAAGGCACTAAGGTTATGATTTTTTACCTTAAACCTTAAACTGTGAACCGTGAACCGTGAACCGTGAACTATGAATTTAAAAAGAGTGCTTATGATAATGAAGAAAGTTTTTATTGGAATCATCGTTTCATTAACACTCGCTGTTTCCGTTTTTGCGGAATCGGCCGAAAAACCTCAATTTAAAGAAACCGTCACCTCTCTTGGAAACGTGCCTGACAATTTTGAAGCCATCCCCGCTTCAGTCAAAATGAGCCCGAATTTAAGGCATATAACATATGCGGCGTTCGAGAAAACTAACCACACCCGCAATATTATCCGATGGGACGACCGGACTAGTCCTGTATACTATGCCATCCGATCGGGGTTCCCCAAATTCAGTGCTGACGATCGCCACGCCTATATCGCCTATAAAGATAAGAAGGGCAAAGCGTCAATCGTTGTGGACTGGGAGCTTGACGGTAAATTTGATAACGCCGGCAACTTCCTTTTCAGTCCGGATGGCAAACGATATGCGTACCACGCTGTAGAAGGCGACAAGCAGTCCGTGGTCATTGATGGAAAGCCGGACAAGTGGTACACCGGTATTGTTATGAATGACGAGGATAATATTCTTTTCAGTCCGGACTCCCAGCATATAGCCTATGTCGCCTTTGATGGAAAAGCCTGTAAGGTTGTACAGGATGGAAACGCACATGAGCATAATTTCCAATTGATTAAAGACCTAAAGTTCAGCCCGGATTCCAAAAAACTGGCTTATAAGGGCAGAATTGAAAAGAAGGGGATCAAGGAAAAATGGTGCGTTGTTGTAAACGGAAAGAAACAGTCTGATTATGCCCTCATTTTTGATCTGGTATTCAGCCCTGACTCTAAGCATTTAGCTTATTCGGCGGTTAAGGAAAAAGAGAGAAAAATGGCTCTGGTTCTGGACGGCGAGGAAGTTGATGTCCATGATCGGTATGGAATGCCCACATTTTCGCCGGATTCCAAGAAACTGGCCTACTCATTTAAGGAAGACAAAAATTTCTATGTGGTTATAAATTCGGAAAAAGGGCCAGGATTTCCAATGATTTATAAATTCTTTTTCAGCCCGGACTCCTCTCGCTATGCCTATATTGCGGGCAAAGAAAGGCACTGGCAATGTGTGGTTGACGACCAGATACAGTCGTCGGTTTATGAGGGTATAGAAGCCTTTAAATTCAGCCGAGATTCCTCTCGTTATATGTATGGCGCCATCACAGATGACGGTGGAAAAATAGTAGTTGACGGCAACCCCCATGAAACCTATTTGTCGGTGGGAGAGCCCATTTTCAGCCCGGACTCCAAACACACGGTTTATCGAGCCAGGCGAAAGAAAGTTGCGGGCTGGGTCACCGTGTTTGATGGCGATAGAAAAGGGAACTATTATCCGGCAATCGGCAAACATTTTTTTTCGAAAGATTCAAAACATTTAGCCTACAGTGCGATGATCGATTTTGACAAAAATATTATGGTCGTGGATGGTGAAAGGCAATGCGAGGATAAAAAATTTACAATAATCGACGACCCCTATTTCAGCCCGGACGGTAACTATGTGGCTCATACTGCCGGCTACGGAAAGACAAAAGAATTTTTTCTGGTTGTCAACGGTCATGTGCTTCCGACTACATACAGCGGGTTTTACCCGGATACACCAATTGTATTCGAAGATGACAATCATTTTCGTATCATCGGCGTAAGGTTGCCGGGGCCGGAATTTCTCCTGATTGAGGTCGAAATTCCTGAAAATATAAAGCTTGAAACGGATCTATCAGACCTATGAAACACCGCCATCCAATCATAATCATCCTACTGCTTATCACGCTGCTTTTAACATCTCCTATGGCCGGGGCCCAAACCGACGACAAGGACCTGACCATCGAACTTTCCGGTCAATGGCCGTTTTTTCATCCCACAAAAGCGCTGGCCGTAGACAGCGAACGGGATCTGGTTTTTGTGGGCGATGGTGAACAGCTCCTCATTCTGGACCGGAATTTAAGCATGATTAGCCGTTTTAAAGTCACCGCATCCGGTCAAATCGGCGGTATCTATTATGCGCCCGTGGATAGCCTGGTTTATGCTGCATGCCGATCGGACGGCCTGTGGATAGTTGATGTCTCAAACCCGGAAAATCCGTTCAAAGCCGGCGCATATAAGGATACGAAACAAAATCTTGACGTCTTCAGCGTGTATGTCGACAACCACCTTGCCTATCTTGGCTGTGGCCTGTCCGGGGTAAATATTGTGGATGTATCCGACCCCGGGAACACGAATCTATTAAAAAATATTGATCTGCCCGGCGCAATGGCGGGACTTACATACGCAGTGGATACCATCGTTTCCGGAGACTACCTGTACGTGTCGGATATTTTTGTCGGCCAGCATATTATCGATGTGTCCGACCTGAACGATCCGCAACCCATAAAGCTGCTCACCCTGACTCCTGCCCAGGATCTTTTTATTGCAAACAATTACTTGTTTGTCTCTCTTATGTCCGGATCTCTTGAAATTATTGATATTTCCAATCCGGAAGAAATTACGGAAGACAGCATAGCAGCCAGCTATCAAAATGAAGGCCTGGCAAACAAAGTTTCCCGGGTAGCCGGGAATACCGCCTATGTTGGATTTGATCAGGCAGGCCTGTATGTTCTGGATATAACTGATATCAACAACCCGGTACATGAACCCGCTTGGGAATATACGGCTACCGGTGCAAAAAGCATCGCCCTGGATACAGTTCAAAAGACGGCATACATCACAGACGACCAGATTGGGCTGCAAAAAATAGATGTGGCGGATCCCTCAAATATGTCCCAACTGGCTGAATTTGATACCCCGGCGGATGTGATATCGATCGATATTGCAGGAGATTACGCCTATGCTTTGGATGATGCCGTGGGGGATACGCCGGAAAACGAGGGGCTGCGGATACTTAAAATATCGATAATAAACCAAGCCATTGAGTTCACGCTTTCAGGGTTTGTCGCAACGCCAGGCAAAGCCGGCGACGTTTGCGTGTTTGGTGAAAACGCCTATGTTGCGGATGGTGAAAATGGGCTTCAAATCATTAATATTCTGGATAAAACCGCCCCTGAAACTCGACCCCCGATGGAGACGCCGGGGACCGCTACAGGCGTTTTTGTAAATAGCGGGTTTACCTATATTGCCGATGGTGAAGCAGGGCTTTCTATCGTTGATACCGGCAATCCGGCTGAACCGGAACTATTCGATCCGTTTGATACTGCAGGGTATGCCAATGATGTCTTCATAGACGAAGATTTTGCATATGTGGCCGACGGTGAAAACGGGCTGGTCATTATCAATGTCTCAGATCCGAAAGCGCCGAAATTGGCCGGCTCACTCAAGACCCAGGGAACGGCCGAAAGTATTGTTGTTGATGGCAACTTTGCCTATGTCGCAAACGGAAATAAAGGATTGGCAATCATTGATGTTTCCAATAAGAATCTGCCGGATCCAGTCGAATCATTTGATACCGCCGGCTATGCCGAAAAAGTATCAATAACCGCTGGCATCGCCTATGTGGCGGATGGTGAAAACGGCTTAACGGTCATTAACGTTTCTGATCCTACCCAGCCGGAAGAAATCGAGGAGTGGGCTTTTAGCACCAATGGCTATGCTTCAGATGTTTTCAGCGGCTATTCTTCAGGGGATACGGCCTTTGTGTTCCTAGCGGACGGCCCGCCCGGGGTGATCGCCCTGAAACTTTCATTGGGTGAAGAAGAAGGAAGCGGAGGGGGCGGCGGCGGAGGCGGAGGCGGCGGCTGCTTCATAAATAGCGGAAGGCGTTAGCCCAA
>JAGYOX010000055.1 GCA_018399235.1 Desulfobacterales bacterium
TAATACCCAATACCCAAAACCTAATACCTTGAAGTTACTTAGAAGAGCTATCACCAACCCATTCAAGCTGAGGCATTAAGCCATTCTGCTGTTTAATTGTTTAACCCTAAACCCTAAACCTTGAACCTTAAACCTTGAATTCAGCGGGCTTTTAATTCGCCTTTGAGTATCTGTTTCAAGCCTTTCAGGGTGCCTTTCCAGACAGCATCTTCCCCTGCCATTAGGGCAACGATGATCTCAGCTTCCACGCTGACCTCAAGTACAATTTCTTCATCCCCTATCTTAAAGAGAGCCTCTCCCCAGCGTTCCGCCGGCAGGTTGGTGGTTTCGCAGTCATAGTCGGTTCGGATCTCACCGGTCATTCGGATCTCGCTCATTGCTGAACTCCTCATCAGGTTTATTTTTTGATAGAAACCGAAATCGGCCTTTTGGTTTAAATATGATATATATAAATGAAGCATCTGAAATTCAATGTCAAACATGGGAGGCGGGTTATGGAGAATGCCATTCATGTACTTGCAGACAGAATTAAACACAGAAAACGGCTTGTGGCTTTTACGGGCGCCGGCATCTCAACGGAAAGCGGCATTTCCGATTATCGAAGTAAAGGGGGGTTATGGGATCGTTTCCAGCCGATTTATTTTGACGAGTTTATGTCCTCTTTACTGGCAGAACTGATTAATTGGCTTCGGGATGGCCGATGCACAGAATATATAACGGATGCTCCGTTTCGGATAGCTCTAGTATCCGACTGACGGCATCATTATCGAACGCGCCCATGGGAACCGCCCCAAGGTTGAGGGTAACGGCCTGAAGCAAAACATTCTGGGCGGCGTGGCCGGCTTCCATAAATACATATTGAATGCCGCGTTTTCCGTATTTCCCTGTCGTTCGCTCAAACAAGCCGGTTATTACCAAGGATACCGGGGCATTGCAAATGGCGGATTGGGAAAGGCCGGCTTTACATATGGCCTTGCGATGATCACCCGCTTTTATTCGTTTTAACCGATGTGATTTGGGGAGGTAATGATAGATGCCCGGAGTAATTTTTTTCGAATCGCCTATTACTGCATAGATTTCCAATGGATACAGTGCGCCGGCAGACGGCGCCGTCCGGAATCCCCGGGAATTTGTAACCCCCTGGGCCGCCCACAACAGCTGGCCGATAGCTTCCAAGGCCAGCGGCGAGTCCGTATAATGGCGAACGGAGCGGCGGTCATTCAGGGCCTGTTCAAGGGCGGTTGGACTGTTCGTTTTTGCTTTGGGAAGTTGGATAACCCCGCTGTCCGATGATTTTTTCATGGTGCACCCGCCTTTTTCAATAAATGAAGGGCAAAAGACAACAACCCCGATGATTCCTATGACGACAGGGATGATGCGGTATAATCCGGATACGGCAGAAGTTTTCAAAAACATAATAATCTCCAGCAAACGTTGCATTTATATTTTAAGCGCTTATAGATTATTTAAAAATATATATAAGAATAAACCCGCTGTCAAAACAGAGGAAAAATTTGAAGTCATTGAAATATAAATTTTCTTGACACCAGTGAGAAATTATCGCTAATAGGCAAGACTTATATCTTGATGCAAGCGGCTAATCCATTCTGAGCCATGATTGATCGTTTCCCATGCTGTCCCATACAAATACAAAGGTTCTTAGCGGCTGCCGGTTAGAGTTTTTGGAAGGGGGGTGCCGGTCGCTGATCGCGCCAATTAATCCGGAGGACCTATCCCGTCAGAACTCACTGTGGCGACGGGATATTAATGATTTCGGCCCATGGACGCCGGTTGCAGCGGATCCTTCTATCCAGGCCCTGACGGATAGAGTCTGGCAGTCTTCAAAGGATAGCGGGGATAATAAAATTACTATCGTTGGTCCCTGCGGGTCGGCGATGGATGTCGCATGGGATCTAATCAATAATGGCCATTTGAAAATTTGGGATTCGGTTATAGCTGTGTCTCAGCAATCCGGACGGGGGCAGCATCACCGAATCTGGACATCCCCTGTGGGCAACCTATACGCAGCATGGCGGTGGCCCGATCCTGGGTCGGTTGGAAATGGCGACTGGGAGAGTCTTTTGCCGCTGATTGCCGGTTATCTATCGGCTGAAGCTTTAATTGACAAGGGGCTGCCGGTCCGGATCAAATGGCCGAATGATCTGTTGATTAATGGTCGCAAGATCGGCGGTATTTTGCTTGAGCAAAAATCCGGGCGGGTACTGGTTGGCATTGGTTTAAATGTTGAGAGTTATCCCGATGCCCACCTCTTAAAGGACGAATTTGCCGTCCCTGCGACCAGCATGAAAAATGAGGGCTTAACGGTTACACCCCTTACACTGTGGCTGGAAATGATAGCGGCCGGTAAAAACAAATTTTCTCAGATGGTCGAGTCCATGGCGCCAGCGGAATGGACGGCTATTCTAAACCATCGGTTAGCCTGGATCGGCAAACGGGTTCGGGTCAGTTCATGCAGCTCAGGCAGTTATGAGGCAACTATTAAAGGCCTGGCAGAAGACGGCGGCCTTGAATTGCAGACCGGAAGCACCATAAGCGTTATTTATTCGGGAAGTCTGGTGCTGGTTTAAACTATTTAGCAGGGGATAAAAATTTTTACTCATTTAAGGATTTGATTGCATGTGTTCCAAGACATTTGAAGATATTCGACACGAAATCGAAGGAAAACCTATTTTAATCGCCAACCGAGGGATTCCGGCCCGCCGCATCAGCCGTTCCATTTCCGAATGCCTGGAGGCGGTGGCTATAATGACGGCAACCGATGTGGACAAGACGTCGCCGTCTACGCTCGGCGCCCATGAGCTTATGCTTTTGGGGGAAGACCCCAATGCCTACCTGGATATGGATCTAATTATCCGAAAAGCCAAAGAGCGGGGGGTTATCGGTATTCATCCGGGATGGGGGTTTATCGCGGAAAACGATAATTTTCCGGCTAAATGCGAGGCTGCCGGCATCACGTTTATCGGTCCGCCCGCTGAGGCCATGAAGATACTTGGCAATAAGGTGTCGGTGCGCAGGCTCGCCAAGCATTTAAATATTCCGGTTGTACCGGGGTCGGAAGCCGCCGTAAAGATTGCAAAGGCTCGTGATATCGCCCATCAAATCGGTTTTCCGATCATGCTTAAAGCCGAAGGCGGCGGCGGCGGTCGGGGCATCTATGAGGTTTATTCGGAACAGCAGCTGGAATCCGCATTTAATAAGGCTTCGGTTATGGCCGAGGTCTCTTTTGGGAACCCTCGGGTATATATTGAAAAATACTTGACATCGGTCCGTCATATAGAAATTCAGGTGATCGCCGATCACTACGGAAATATATTCGCCTTTGATGAGCGTGACTGCACGGTTCAACGCCAGCATCAGAAACTTGTAGAGATCACGCCTTCGCCTTGGTCGAAAATGACCGAAGAGCTACGCGAGCAGCTCAAAGCCTATGCGAAAAAACTTATTGCAGAGGTGGGTTATTATTCTCTCGCCACAGTTGAATTTTTGATTGATTCAAATGGCAATCCATATTTGATCGAGGTTAATACAAGACTTCAGGTGGAGCATGGCATTACCGAATGCCGCTACGGTATTGACTTGGTCGAGGAACAGGTTGCCATCGCCTTCGGGGGGCGTCTCCGGTTTTCGGAGGCTTCCACAGTGCCGTTCCAGCATGCCCTTCAGATTCGGATCAACTGCGAAGACCCGCAGAACGGATTTGCCCCCAACGCCGGTATGATTACGCGTTATGTTTCACCCGGCGGGCAAGGGGTTCGCCTGGATTCATGCGTTACGGAAGGGTATGAATTTCCGTCCCAGTATGACTCGGCCGCATCTCTGTTGATTGCCTACGGTAGCTCCTGGATCAAGACCGTGAAGCTGATGCAGCGGGCTTTGCGCGAATATATGGTCGGCGGGGTGAAGACCACGATTCCGTTCCATCGTCAGATCCTCAAGCATCCCCAATTTGTGGCGGGAGAATTTGATACCCGGTTTATTGAAAAAAACCCTGAGCTGATGAATTACACGGATCAGGAGCCTGAGTCGTTGCGCCTTTCCAGACTGGTGGCGGAAATTTCAGCCCGGGGCTACAACCCCTTTGTCGGGCTCGGTGAATATCGCGGCATTGCGGATAAACGGCTGGGGCGGCTGGAGGTGGTTACTCCGCGGCTCAAACCGGTTCCGGAAACCTATCTCTATCCGCGCGGTGACCGGGATGCGATACTCGATTTTATCCGGGATTCAAACTATGTCCATTTTACTGATACAACGACCAGAGACATCACGCAATCCAACAGCGGCAACCGCTTCAGACTGGCAGAAGACCGGATTATAGGGCCCTATTTGGACGCTTGCGGCTTTTTTTCTTTGGAAAACGGCGGTGGCGCCCATTTTCATGTGGCCATGCTGGCCAATATGACCTATCCCTTTACCGAGGCCAAGGAATGGAACCAGTTTGCCCCCCATACCTTGAAACAGATCCTTATTCGTTCCACCAATGTGCTGGGTTACCGACCGCAATCCAGGGCCATGATGGCCAAAACCGGAGAGATGATCTGCGAGCATTACGATGTGGTCCGGTGTTTTGATTTTTTAAACCATATTGAGAACATGCGGCCGTTTGCAGAAATTGCCCTAAACTCCCCCCGCAATATTTTTGAACCGGCCGTTTCTCTCTCCTATACGGACGGATTTACGGTGGACCGATACCTGACCGTGACAGAAGACATCCTTCGCATGGTAGCAGATATTTCGGGCATGGACGTTGGCAGAGCCAGCCGACGGATTATTCTGGGGTTGAAGGATATGGCGGGTGTATGTCCGCCCCGCTTTATGCGCCAATTGGTCGAAGCGTTGCGCAAGAGATACCCGGACCTGGTTCTGCATTACCATCGGCATTATACAGACGGCCTGTTTGTTCCGGCCGTGGGGGAGGCGGCTAAAGCAGGTGCACATATCGTGGACACCGCCATCGGCGCCTCGGTCAGGTGGTATGGCCAGGGCGAAGTGCTTTCTACCGCCGCCTATATCGAAGACGAGCTCGGGGTAAAAACCCATTTGAACAAAGAGATGATTCGGGAGTGCGGATTTGTTTTAAAACAGATCATGCCGTATTATGACCGGTATTGTTCGCCGTATTTTCAGGGCATCGACTATGACGTCGTCGAACATGGTATGCCGGGCGGGGCTACGTCCTCCTCACAGGAGGGGGCCATGAAGCAGGGCTATATCCGTTTGCTACCCTACATGCTGAGGTTTTTGGCCGGCACCCGAAAAATTATTCGCTACCATGACGTTACGCCGGGCTCACAGATAACCTGGAATACCGCTTTTCTGGCGGTTACCGGGGCGTATAAGAGAGGCGGAGAACGCCATGTCCAGCATATGCTCGATGTCTTGGAAACTGTGTCCCATCAGCCCGAAGAAAGCCTTTCGGAAGCGGTCCAATGGGACCGGCTAAAGCTCTATCAGGACAGCAATGATGCCTTCCGCGATCTGCTTCTGGGCAAATACGGAAAGCTTCCGCTTGGTTTCCCTCCGGACTGGGTCTACCAAAGCGCGTTTGGCCCGGATTATGAGTGGGCCCTTGAGCACCGGACCGAGGCCTCCCCGTTGGAGTTTATTAAGGACGTCGACTTTGATGCGGAAAGGGAAAGCCTGAAGCAGCATATCGGCCGGGTACCGACGGAGGAAGAATTCGTGCTCTACCTAAACCATCCGGGCGATGCCATCAAGACCATTGAATTTCAAAAGAACTACGGGGATCCCAACCAGATACCGCTTGATGTCTGGTTTGAAGGCTTGGAACGCAGGCAGGAGCTTCAGTTTGCGGACAGCCAGGGAAAACCCCATAAAATGCAAATACTTGATATTTCACCGCCGAGAAAGAGCGGGGTGAGCGTTGTTCGATATCTTTTGGACTCTGAAATATTTACCTGCCAGGTAACGGTCAAAACCCCCGAGGTTCAGGAGCAAGCCTCTATTGAAATGGCCGATCCGGACAACCGCTTTCACGTGGCCTCCCCCAGCAACGGTGATCTTTGGGTGATGTACGTCAGTGCCGGGGATTTTGTGAAAGCCGGTGAGGAAATTTTCAACATCTCCATCATGAAACAGGAAAAGGCGGTTGTCGCGCCCACAGACGGGGTGGTTAAACGGGTTTTGAAAACAGCCAACTATAAAGAGAACAAAAAAATGGTGCCGGTCAGCGAAGGGGAATTCCTGGTCGAGCTCGGTCCGGCACCCAATATTTGCAATAGCTGCCATAAACCGGTTGCTATCGAGGAATTTAACTATTGTCCCTATTGCGGCGCGCCGGTAGCCAACTAAAACTGATGGCTTCGTAAAAAGCGGTTTATTCCGCTGGCGCGGCATTTTTGCAGAAAGGAACGTTTGCGACAGATTAAAGGCACTGAGGCACTGAGGCACTGAGGCACTAAGCTTTTGATTTTTTAACCCAATACCCAATACTCAATACCCAATACCTAATACCTAATACCCGAAGTTCCTTGGAAGTCCAATATCTGTGTTGCGCTGCATCCCTCGGAATTTTACGTACAGCTAAGTACTCTGCATTCCTCGGGATTTGCGACGCCCCCTGATCTTAAATAGGGCTTGTACTTTTTACTTTGCCATCTCAAAATCGACTTTTTACGAGACTATTAAAACTGCCATTCAGCCAAATCGACTGGATGCCCGGCGGCCGATAGCTGGCAAAGGGCATCGGCAAGGTCCCTGATGCCCGATTTTTTGCCGGAAGATGCGTTGATCGCGATGGCTTCATGATCGCGGCCATTGAGGATGGACCGGATGAGGCCGGTAAGCACGGTTTTCGGCCCGACCTCAACGAAAGTGTCCATTCCGTCCGCATACATTGTTTCAATCTCGTCGATAAAATTCACCGGGTTCATCAAATGCCTGCCAAACAGCTCTTTGGCGGATTCCTCATCTGCGGGGTAGGGAAGGCCGGTTGTATTTGAATAAACCGGAGTATCTGAACTCAAAAACGCAGTGGCTTGAATTGATTTTTGAAAAGGTCGGGCCGCGGATTCCACCAGTCGGCTGTGGAATGCGGCGGCAACCGGGAGTTGGATTGCCCGGATATGCTTTTCCTTTAAAATTGTATGCATTTTTTCGATATCCGCTGTGGGCCCTGAGAGTACGCCTTGATCCGGGCTGTTCCGATTGGCCAGAATAATATCCAAGCCATAATCAGCGATCAACTTAGGGATATCGCCGATTGGGGCCTTCACCGCCATCATCGTGCCGGCATCACCTTGCTTCGCCCCCGCTTTCGCCATGTATCTGCCCCGGTCAACGGAGAGGCGGAAAAAATCATCCCTGCTGATACGGCCGCCTGCATGCAAAGCGGTTAGTTCACCGTAGCTGTGGCCGCATACGGCAGTCGGAAACACTGAGAACCGGGACAGGGCATGAAGCATGAGAAGGCTTATCACCCCAATCGCGGGCTGCGCCATATCTGTCTGTTGCAGCAGTTTTTCTTGTTTTTTTAATTCCTCTTTGCTTTCGACAGGGGGAGGGAATATGACGGCGGATAGCCTATTTTTTTGATCAAACGCCGCATCCGCCCTTTTTAAAATTTTTTCGGATTCTTCAAAGCAGCGGACCAGATCAATTCCCATGCGAACGTACTGGCTGCCCTGGCCGGGAAAGACGAATCCGATTTCACCCTGTTTTTTATTTTCACCGAAATAAATATTTTTTTCAGACCACCTGATCGCCGGGGTGTTGTTCAGATGGTACAAAGCATTTTTTTTAATGGCTTCGAGATCAGTTTCCATGTCTACCACCATCAGCAGGCGGCAGGGATCTGCAGCAGAAAACGAGTCTTTTGCCAGACAGGATTCCTTCTGGATTGATTCAAAATCACTTGAAATTGATTGAAAAAAACTTTTTAATCGATCTGTCATCGCCGCTCGGTTGGTTGCAGAAAAAGGCAGGATTTCTATGTGCGGCCAATTATTAGACGATTTTGCAGACATTCTTTTTATTATCCTTTGTTTATTTTGGAGTCAAATTTAACGCTGTTGATGCAGAAAAATCCTTGAACCCAGCCATGCAATTGGGTAATAAAGCATTATAATATTTTAACCTACATTGAAACGCCCAATTCAGGTTTAATTTAAGCAGGGATTATATGAAATCAAATTTAAGAAAACTATTTCAGCTTGAACCGTTTACCCGGTTTTTGACGCCACTTAAAAAAAGGGGGGGCTTCACCCTTATTGAACTGATGGTGGTTATTGTTATCCTAAGCATTCTGGCGGTTTATGTGGCACCTAAACTTGTCGGGCGCGAGGAACAGGCCAAGCAGGTAAAAGCGCGCGTAGATATTCAAGGGCTTGAAACGGCTTTAAAACTCTATAAGCTCGATAACGGAATGTATCCCACCACAGATCAGGGATTAGAGGCGCTGGTGGAAGCGCCTGAAAGTGGTAAGGTCCCCAAAAACTGGAGAGAAGGCGGTTATATTGAAAAAAGCAAGATCTCCAAAGATCCTTGGGGAAATGAGTATATCTATTTATGCCCCGGCAGTCACGATGACTATGATATCGTTTCCTACGGAGCGGATGGCGACCCCGGTGGTGAAAATGAAAACAAAGACATAAAGAGTTGGGAACTCGAATAGCATATCATAAGCCGTTTTTTTTATCGTACCTTTCAATCATCCATTGACGCACTTCATTATTTCCAGATCAAAATATCAAAGCAAAGGGCGGGGGTTTACGCTTATTGAATTGATCGTGGTAATCACCCTGATCAGTATCATGATGTTTTTCGCCGTTCCACGTCTGAATACGCCTCTTTTATCCTCTGATGAAAGAAAAGTCTCGAATTGGATTGTTTTGACCGTAAAATCTTTGAAAGAAAATGCGGTCAGACGACAGATCGACCATATTCTTCATGTGGATCTGGAAAATAACAGGCTGTGGACTTCTGTTGATATCCCGAAAATAGACGAACTGGAAGAGATGGCGAAAAAAAAAATAAATGAATACGAATTGCCCCGCGGCTACCGGCTGCTTGATGTTGAATTTCCAGAAGAACGGAAAAAAACCAGCGATGTGGCTGAAATTCGTTTTTTTAAAAAAGGATATTCAGATCATGCCATGATACATTTAGAAGATGATGATGCCCATCGGATGACATATGAAATCGAACCGTTTTTGCTACATGTTCAAATTCATGAAGAATATATCGGATTTTAAGGCGCTCATTCAGAGAACAGGCCGCGGCTTCACCCTGCTGGAAGTGATGGTGGCGCTTGCCATTATCGCCATTGTTTTGGTTAGCGTATTGCGGATGCAGGGCCAAACCATTTCAATGAATGAGGCTTTTCGCTTCTACACAATTGCTCCGGAGCTTGCCATGTCCAAAATGGCTGATATCCGGCTGGATATCGAAGATGCGGTACTGACCGAGAGCGGTGATTTTGGCGAGGACTTTCGCGGTTATAACTGGCAGGCTACGGTTGAAGATGTCACTATTGAAACCGAGGAAGCCCGTGAGATGGAATTTAAACGGGTGGATGTGACGGTTACCTATCTGGAAAATGAGCACTCCTTAACTGTCCGGGAGTATATGCTGGCGGAGTCCGATGAGTTCTAAGTTTGGCATTGGGCCGTATTGTTTTGGAAGGAGCGGGGGTAATTTTTCTCAAAACCACCAGCAAGAGGGGTTTACCCTGCTTGAAATTCTAATCGCCATTTTTATTTTTGCCATTGTTATGACGACTATTTATGCTTCTTTCAACGCCGTGGTATCAAAAAACGAGGCCATCAATGAAGGGCGTGGCTTGTATGAAATGACCCGGAATTGCTTGGATCGAATGACGGAAGATTTCTCCTCCGCATATGTGGAGGCTCCACCTCAATATGAACCGCCGGATTTTGATGATCCCCCGGATCCCTATCGGTTCGTCTGTACAGAGGAAATGATCGGTACGGAAAATTTTTCTCGCGTTCGATTTTCTGCTCATGCGCATTTGCCGATGGGAAAGGGGGAAAGAACGGGTATTGCGGAAATCGTTTACTATGTGGACGAAATCGAGGAATATGAGGCCCAAAATGGGTCCGAATATATGCTCCGCCGGTCGGATACGGCTTTCCCCTATGAGGAAGAGGAATCCTATACAAAAGAAGGCAAAGATCCGATTATTTGTAAAAGCATCAAGCAGTTTTCCGTTATCTGTTATGATTCCGAAGGGGAAACTCAAACCGAGTGGGATTCAGACGAAAGTATTGGCAAATACGCTACTCCTAAAGCTGTAGGCATCAAGTTAAGCGTATCCGATGGCAAAACGTCACATATATTTCAAACTACTGTCACGATACCGGTTTATCGGGAAAAAATGGAAAGCGAAATGAAGGGTCCCTGATGCCGAGACCACGCAAAAGGCATAATAAGGGGATCGCACTAATTGTGACCCTTACTATTATCACGCTTCTAGTGACTATTTCCCTTGAGCTGAATCGCCAGATTCGGGCGGCAGTGACCGATTCTGCTGTTTTTCGGGACCGGGTGACGATGAAACACATGCTTCGTTCAGGCATAAATATTGCGGAAGCCATTCTGATTCGCGACAAACAGGATACTGAAGTAGACTCGATTCAGGAGGATTGGGCGAATCAAGAAAAAATTGAGTCCTATCTCTCCCAGCTGCCCTTTGATGAGGGAGATCTGTCCATCAATATCAGTGATGAACTGAGCCGGATTCAGGTGAATGCGCTGGTTGTATTTCCCGAGGGCAGAGCGTTCAATGAGCCTCAACAGAAGCTTTGGTACCGGTTCATCGAACTGATGCTGAGTCAGCAAGAAGAATCCAATGAATCCTTTTTCAGTGAACCCATTGAACCGGCATCAATTATTAATCCGGTCAAGGATTGGCTGGATTCCGAGGACGACGATGCGATTACCGGCCTAAGTGGCGCAGAAGACGATTATTATCAGGATCTTGATCCTTCTTATAGCTGTCGGAATGGTCCCATTCGTCATATCAATGAATTATTACGAATCAAGAATATAACCCCCGAGCTTTTCTATAGCGCCGAAGAGGCGCTACCCGGGATTGAAAATTACATGACCGTTTATGGGATGGAAGAGGCAAGTACCGGCTTTGCCTATCCCGGTAAAATCAACATTAACACGGCAGATGCTCCAGTTATCGCGGGAATCCTGCCGGTTGGCCAGGAATTCCTTGCGCCTGAAATCGTTACCTATCGAGAAGAAAAGGAAAGCGAAGAATATATTCATGAGCTGACCGACCCGAATTGGTACAAACAGGTGCCGGGCTGCAGCGATCTTGAAATCGAATCGGACTTGATTACCACCCAGAGCGATATATTCCGGATCGAGTGTATGGCGGAGCTGAATGACATGGCAATGGCCGCCCGGGTTATTGTTGAACGAAAAAAGGAGGGGGAGGGCGGCAAGTGGATATGCCGTGAACTGAGTTGGCGCTTTTTATAAAGCCGCAAAAAGTCGTTTGACACAATCAATTCCGCCAATTAAGATAATCGCCGGCTTCTTTTTCTTTTCCTGTAAATTTTAAAAATTCGAAATGCTTGATTTGGGGAAACATTTGTAACTGTATTAAATTTATGTAAATGAGCAAAACCTATTTATCAATAGACATTCGGGATGAGTCGATATCAGCGCTTCTTATAAAAAGCGGCCTAAAGGACAATATCGTTGAAGGCCAGGTCTGTGTTCCTTTAGAAGCGGACGAAGTTTCCGAAAAGCCAAACGAAAATCAATGGTATCGAGCGATAGCCAGCATTGTTGATCGGTTAAAGGTAAATGGGGCAGTATGTTTAATCACCATACCGCCCGCTTTGGTATCCTATCGAAACCTTCGGATTCCGTTTAAAGAGAATCGTAAAATTCGACAGGTTTTACCTTTCGAGGTGGAACCGTTGCTTCCGTTCCCATTGGATGAGGTCATACTGGATTTCCAGACGGCCAGGCAGTCTGAAAACTCGGACGTTATTGCAGCCGCTGTTGAAAGGGCGAAACTACAGCCAATTCTTGATGCCCTATCAGCTTTTCACTTAAGTCCACAGGTCATTATTCCGGGCGGCTTTCCGGTAGCCCTCTGCCTTGCGAACCAAAAAGAGGAAGACAGTTTTATCTATATTGATATAGATGAATCCACTAGCACTGTTTTTGCGGTTGTCTCCGGACGCGTTCATTTGGTTCGGTCGATATATATGGGTGCTGTTTCCGAGGAAACAAAAATCCGGACATTAAAAACAAATATCCAAAGATTGTTAGTGGCCTTTGAGACGATTTACGCTTTTGAATTTCAGCCGGGCACAGCCTATTTCTCAGGCGGCGGTATGGCCCATGACGCTTTAGCGGATATGATTTTTGATCTCTTGGATATACCGGCTGAGCCGGTTCATATGGAAGAAAGCGGTGGACCTATCTTTCATAAAAATTTTAATGAGGATCTGCCGGATTATGCCAACAATCCGCTCGCTCTTGTCAGCATTGATTTGCTAAGGATTGCCTCGCTTAATTTTTTCCAGGAAAGATACCCTTTTTATCGGTATTGGGAAGAATATAAGTCCGATATCGTCAAGACTGGGGTTGTTGGGGCCCTTGTTTTAATCATCGGCATGTACGGACTTATCTTCCAGGCACGGTATCTGAGTAAGCAGATCAATCGGATCGATCATCAGATTGCCGCCATCTTTCAGTCAACATTTCCTGAAGTATCCAGAATAGTAGATCCGCTTCAACAGATGCAGGTTAAAGTCCGGCAGGCAAAGGGTAAAAATATTTTTGCCGGCAGTATGAACGAGGGGGTTTTGAATATTGAAATCCTTAATGACCTGAGCCGGTTGATTCCTTCCTCGATTGATGTTGTGGTAACCCGTTTTGTCAGGGGCGGGGGGGCAGTTCTGATTTCCGGCCATACCGATACATTTAATGCAGTAGATGATATCAAAGGCGCGTTGTCCCGATCCGAATATTTTAAGGAAATCACCATCAGTTCGGCAAATATGGATAAGTCCGCCAACCGGGTTCAATTCAAACTTAAACTGACGATTCCGGAAACCGGGCGCATATCCTGATAATTGGGCGTTAATACATGATAAACCTTAACCTGAACCGTCGGGAAAAAATCGCTGTTTACGGTGCCGGCATTTTTGTTGCCGCATTTGTTCTGGTCCAGTTGATTGTCGTCCCTGTTTTTGAAAAGCGGGATGAACTGAGGCATAAACTGGAATCCAAACGCCAGACGCTTTCTGAGATGCTGCAGCTGCAAGCCGAGTATCAGACGCTACAGCAAAAGGTCGCCGCATCCAAAAACCAGTTTAATAAAAGACAGGCCGATTTTACGCTATTCTCATTCATGGATCGACTGGCCGGGCAAACCGGCATCAAGAAACATGTTAGTTACATGAAGCCTTCAAGCTCGGTTAACAGTGAGACCGGTATCACTCTATCAAGGGTTGAAATGGAGCTTCAGGAAATCTCTGTAAAAGATCTCACAAAGTATCTTTATAGTGTTGAGACCTCGGAAAATATGGTAATGGTTAAACGCCTTTCCATTTCCCGGACCGGCCGGGAAAACGGATTGATTGATGCCGTGCTGCAGGTGGAAACCGTTGAAACCTAAAACATAATGGTCGTCTTCAGATAATAATGAAAAAGTGGCTCGCCTACATAGCCTATGTGTTAATTATTATGGCCGCGTTTTTGTATATCCTTTTTCCGTCAGCGGAAATAAAAAACTATATCATCCAGCGGGCCGGGCAGATCTCACCGTCTGTTTCTATTGCCATAGGCAACGTCAAACCCTGCTTTCCACCAGGCTTAAGGTTTTCCAACCTGGAGATTTCAACGCGGCGCCAGTCGGTTTTTAGCGCAAGCAAAATTAATGTTATACCCAAATACCTATCGCTTTTTTCGCGCAATAAAACGTTTGGAATAAAGGGAATCGTCTATGAAGGGAAACTTGAGGGAGAAGCGAGCATTGAAAATACTTCCAAATCGGAATATGCAACGGAGATTTCCTTTGCCGGAGTCCAGGTGCATGCGATTCAAGCATTAAAAGAACTGATGCCTCATGAGGTTTATGGAACCGCCGATGGTCGTATCCGGTACGTTACCAAGAACGGGTTTTGGGGAAACGGAGAGGCTGAAATAACCATAAACGATTGCCGGGTTGTATTAAAACCGCCGATTTTCGGATTTAATGACTTAGCCCCCGGCGAAGTGAATGCTGTGCTGGAACTCCAAGATCGCCGGATGTCAGTCAAAAAGATTACGGTTGATGGAAAACAGTTGACCGGTAATGCCTCTGGAACCGTCGGACTGCAACGGTCGATCTCCAGCAGCACGGTCAAGTTGAACGGCATGGTCAAGCCTCATCCCTCATTAATAAAGGAGCTGGGTCGTTCTGTGCCGTCTAAGCTTTTCTCAAAGCGAGATTATGTCGATAAGGGAATTCCATTTTCTATATCCGGCACAATTGAACGGCCAAATTTTTCTCTTCGATAGGCTTTCTTAAAATATATGATTAAGCGTCTCTTTATAGTATTTAATCTTGGGCTGATAACCCTTGGAACATTCTTCGGCGTTGATCTGTTTTACCAAGTGCTTACCGCGGAACTGTTTCCGTCGAGAGTCGGTGCTTCAATAGCAGATAGCAACCGTTCGATAATAGAACAAAGCAGCCGAAAAGCAAGGAATTCAAAGTCCCAATCCAGTTTTTCAGCCTATGAGGCAATCGTTGACCGGGACCTGTTTAAAACCAAGGCGTCTCAGGAGAGGACCTCTTCCGAAGCTGAAAAGATAGAAATCGATAAGCTGAAGGAGACCCAGTTAAATCTAAAACTTTGGGGTACGGTTACCGGCAATGCAGAAGCGGCCTACGCAGTGATCGAAGATAAAAACAAACACCGTCAGGGCCTTTATCATAAAGGCGATGCTATTCAGAATGCGACACTTAAAATGATCTTAAGGAAAAAAGTGGTTTTGCGGGTCAATGGCGAAGATGAAGTTTTGGTTATGGAGGATGAGAAAGATCAATCCAATCGAATGGAAGCCGCGCTATCCGGATCAGAATCCGCCGACCATCCATTTGGCGACCGCGTGAGTATTGACCGCAACGAGATAGACTCAGCATTAAATGATATCAACCAACTGATGCAGCAGGTCAGGGTTCGCCCCCATTTTAAAAATGGAAAGCCCAATGGGCTTATCCTAACTCACATCCGTAATAATTCGATTTTCGAGGAGCTCGGCCTGAAAAGCGGGGATATTGTCAAAGGTGTAAACGGTGAAGATATCGAATCCGTAGATGATGCCTTAAAATTTTACCATAACCTAAAATCATCCGACTCCGTTCAATTACAGATTGAGCGGCGAGGACAGGAAAAAAGCATTTCCTATCAGATTGATTGATGAAACGAAAAAAAGTCAATGTCAACCTTTACAGATCAAAAAAATGGACAGCGGTTATGCAGAATTTGCTAAAAATGGCATTACTTGTTGGACTCGCAGGAATTGTTTCCGTCTTACCCGTCAATCCAGACGTATTCGCCCAGGATAATGAGGGGGCAGCGGGATCCCCAAAAACTTCGGACCGCTCTTCCGGTCGGTATGTCTCCATTGATTTCAATGATGTGGATATTGAGGTTTTTATAAAGTTTATCAGCGAGTTAACCGGCATCAACTTCGTGATCGACCAGCGGGTTAAAGGGAAGGTCACGATTATTTCGCCGACCAAAATCTCGGTGGAAGAAGCCTATAAGGTCTTTGAGTCGGTTCTGGAGGTGCATGGCTATACCACTGTGGATGCCGGCAAGGTTACCAAAATTATTCCGTCGCCTTATGCACGAACCATGAACATTGAGACCCGATTGGAAAAGGCAATGGATTCACCCGAGGATAAAATCGTCACCCAGTTGATTCATCTCAGATATGCAGACCCCGATGAGGTCAAGCAGCTGTGTGCGCCCCTGGTATCCAAAAGCAGCGTGGTGCTTTCCTATGAGCCGACCAATATGCTGATTATTACGGATGTCTATTCAAACATTACCCGGTTGATGCGAATCATTGAGGCCATTGACGTAACCGGTATCGGCAAGGAGATTTCGGTTATTCCAATTGAGTATGCGGATGCTCAGGAACTGGTCCAGACCATTGACTCTGTTTTTAATGAACAGCGTCGGCAGCGCAAACGGCCGGACCAAGCCATCAGTCTGGTAGCGGATCAACGCACCAATATCATCGTCGTGCTGGCCAGCGAAGGGGATACATCAAGGGTTAAAAAGTTGATCGAAATGCTGGACAAGGAGACGCCGCGCGGGCAGGACAGGATACATGTGGTCTATCTCCAGAATGCGAAAGCCGAAGACATGGCCCAAGTCCTGCAGGACATCCCTTCAAAAGGAGGAGGGGCGGAAAAGGGTAAAAAAGTGGCGCCCGTGGTTTCAGAGGATGTTCAAATTACGGCGGACAAGGCAACCAACAGTTTAATTATTCGGGCGGAGCAGGATGATTATAAGATCCTTGCGGAGATCATTGAAAAGTTGGATATCCAGCGATCAATGGTCTACATTGAATGCCTGATTATGGAAATCAACAAGGAAAAATCATTAAATCTGGGCGCTGAATGGATTGTCGGCGGAAACGCCGCCTATGATGATAAGGATGGGGTTTGGGGCGGTGGCTACCTCGGGGGTGGCGCCATGGGCGGAGATGCCGGCTATCTTTCATCCGTTGCATCCGCTACCGGTCAGGCATCCGCAGCCTCAGGCCTGCCGCCGGGATTCTCACTGGGCGTATTCGGTGAAAGTGTTACCGTTGGAGATGTCGCGCTTCCGACGATTCAGGGGCTCATTCAGCTTTATAAAAAAGATAAGGACGTTAATATCCTGTCAACCCCTCAGATACTGACTACCGACAACGAAACCGCCAAAATTACGGTCGGTAAAAATGTTCCTTACCTGACAAAGGCTGCTACAGGAGATACCAACTACAGCAACTATGAATACAAGGATGTGGGAATCAGCCTTGAGATTACCCCCCAGATTAACAAGGAACGGCAGATCCGACTTGAAATCATTGAAGAAAGTACTAAACTTGAAACTACGACGGATATGTTTCAGCCGACCACTTTGAAACGGACCATTGAAACCACGGTGTTGGTGGATGATAGAAATACTGTGGTACTGGGCGGCTTAATCGATGAAAGCCTTTCTTCAACCCAATACCGGATGCCTTGTATGGGCAGCATACCGGTTGTTGGCTGGTTGTTCAAATCAATGGGCAAGGCCAATGATGAGACCAACCTGTTTGTGTTTCTGACTCCCACGGTGGTCCATGGAGCCGAAGACGCCCAAGATGTTTTCAAAAACAAGAAAAAACATATGGAAGATAGGATTGAAGAGGGTAAAATAAAGTTATATGATGAACAAATAGAACCGTTTCAGCTGGAGAAATTCAAAAGCGAAACACTTACCACCGAATAGACGTTTTAGTGATATAGATCATGATAGCCAGACGTTTAACGGAAATTTTACGAAAAGATTACGGGGTTTCTGAAACCTCCATTGAAGAGCTGCAGGCTGAGCCGAATGCCACGCCGGCAGAGCTGTTGATAAAAAAGCAGGTGGTCTCAGAGCATCAGTTGCTGGAGGCCTATAGCAAGCTCTACGATATTCCATATGTGCCAAGGCTTCCGGTTGAGGAATTCAACATGGAGTTTGCCCGTAAGGTTTCCATCCAGTTTTTAAAAAAATTTACCATTATTCCCCTGGAGTGCCAGAATCCATTGACCGGTCTTGGTTTAGATACCCATACGGATGAAAATCCATCCGAGCAGTCCACAACAGTCATTGCCATCAATGATCCAACCGTCTTCCAACCCGTGGATGACTTGGTCAGGATACTTGAGCTTGAAAACTATCAGCTGGTACTTACCTCTCGGGATGCGATATTATCCCTAATCAATATGGCCTATGACAGCAGCCGCGATACGGCGCAGCAGCTTGTAGCCGATATGGAGGAAAATGGCGCAGATATTATCAGCGAAATCGAGGAAACTGCTGATTTGCTGGATGATACAAGTGATGCGCCGATTATCAAGCTGGTTAACCATATTATTTCGCAATCAGTCAAAATGGGCGCCAGTGATATTCATATCGAGCCCTATCAGAACAGCTTTAAAATTCGATACCGGATTGACGGCGTTCTCTATGATTTCCTGTCCCCGCCCAAATGGATGCAATCCGCTCTTATTTCACGAATCAAGGTCATGTCCAAAATGAACATTGCCGAAAAGCGGTTGCCCCAGGACGGCCGTTTTGAGGTAAAAATCGGGGATCAGAGCATTGATGTCCGGGTTTCCAGCCTCCCCATTACCCATGGGGAGCGTATCGTACTGCGGCTATTGAATAAGTCCGGTTCTTTATTACGGCTTACAGACCTTGGGCTTTCACAGGAAAAGCTGGACCAGGTAAACCGCATGATTCGTTTTTCTCATGGTATTATCCTGGTGACCGGACCTACCGGCAGTGGGAAATCAACCACCCTGTATGCGGTTTTATCAAAGATTAATTCTCCGGATATCAATATTATCACTATTGAAGATCCGGTTGAATACCAGTTGAAGGGTGTCGGCCAGATACAGGTCAATCCGAAAATTGAGCTGACCTTTGCCAGAGGTCTTAGATCCATTGTCCGGCAGGATCCGGACGTTATTTTGATCGGTGAGATGCGTGACCTGGAGACGGCTGAAATTGGCGTGCAATCTGCATTAACCGGTCATCTCGTTTTTTCTACCCTTCATACAAACGATTCAGCCGGTGCTATTACGCGTTTGGTGGATATCGGCGTTGAGCCATTCCTGATTTCATCCTCCGTTATCGCTGTCATCGCTCAGCGCCTGGTTCGCGTACTTTGTAATGACTGCAAAATACCTTATAACCCGGATGAAGCGACCCTTAAAGAAATGGGGCTTGATCCGGAACAAGCAGGTGACTTGGTGCTTTATCGGGCTGGATCCTGCCCCAATTGCTTTAACAGCGGATATAAAGGCCGGGTCGGGATTTATGAGATCATGGAGTTGAATAGCTCCTTGCAGAACTTGATATTAAAAACCCATGATTCCCATCAAATCAAAAATGAAGCGCTTCGCATGGGAATGACCACACTTTATGAGGATGGAATTCAAAAGGTATTAAGGGGTGTGACCACCATTGAGGAAGTGCTTCGGGTGACCCAGACCTGATAAAGGCCATTTAAATTTTGAGCCGCCGAAAATTTCATAATAAATATCATCTAATTCTTTTTTTTATCGGATGTTTTGCAATTCTTTTCCTTTCCGATAATTTATGGGCAGATGCATCATCTCCAGTGGATTCTATGCCTTCCCTCTCTGCTGAGGCCCAGTTTAACTATGCCCGGCACTGTTTTGAAGCCAACGATTACAGGACCGCAATTGTCGAATTTAAACGGTTTGTGTATCTTTTTCCTAACGAACCCCGGACTGATAGGGCTTATTATCATATCGGTCTATGCTTTTTTCAGTTGGCAGAATATGACAACGCGCTTAACTATTTCGAAAAAACCGTCAAGGCTTACCCGGATTCGGAATTTGCGTTGGAATCCAGGTTTCGGATCAGTAGTTGTTATTTTCAGATGAATGATCCGGATGCCGCTGAGAAGACGCTTTTAAAATTGATTCAAACCAGTGAACAAAAGGAAGCCAAAGATCGGGCATTCTATCGATTAGGCTGGCTATGCCTTGAAA